>NZ_JBEXVF010000005.1:0-240117 GCF_040629235.1 Amycolatopsis sp. NPDC005961
GCTCGCCGACCGGCCGGTCATGGTGCTCGACCCGATGCTCGCCACCGGCGGCTCGATGGAGTACACGATCCGGCTGCTCACCGATCGGGGCGCCGACGACGTCACGGCCATCTGCGCCCTGGCCGCGCCGGAAGGCTTGGCGCACCTGGAAAAGACCGGCCTGCCGGTCCGCGTCGTCACCGCCAGCATCGACGAGCGCCTCAACGACTCGGGCTTCATCGTCCCGGGCCTCGGCGACGCCGGTGACCGCCAGTACGGCGCCGTCTGAGCCGTTGCCGGTCCTGAAGTGGCGGTGGATCGCGGTGACGGCCGTCGCGGTCGCGGCCGTCACCGGCGGCCTGCTCTGGCTGTTCCTGGCCTGGTCCGGACGACCGGACGCGCCGGTCCGCATCGACGCCGTGAAGACGGCGTTCGGCGTCGGTGCGGGCGCGGGTGGCGTCTTCGCCTTGTGGCTGGCGACGCGCCGCCAGCGCACGCTCGAGCTGCAGCTCGCCGAGACGACCCGCGTCGCCGGCGTGACCGAACGCGACCTGGAGGAGCGTCGCGTCACCGAGCTGTACACGAAAGCCGTCGAGCAGCTCGGCAGCGACAAGGCACCGGTGCGGTTCGGCGGGCTCTACGCGCTGGAGCGGCTCGGGCAGGACAACCCGAAGCAGCGTCAGACGATCGTCAACGTGCTGTGCGCGTACTTGCGGATGCCGTTCAAGGCCCCGGTCGTCGGGCTCAAGGGAACCGCGGCCCGCGACCTGGACGACGACCCCGAGGAAGGTGAGCTCCTCGTCCGGCTGGCCGTGCAGGAGCTGCTCAAGACGCACCTGAGCCACGACGCGGCGGGCTACTGGCCGGGGATGTCGATCGACCTGCAGCGAGCCACGCTCGTCGACTTCCGGCTGAGCGGGTGCACCCTGGCCGGCGCAGACTTCAGCCGCGCGCGGTTCGTCGGTCAGCTCCACATCCGCGGCTCGCACTTCACCCGCCGCGTCGGGTTCTACGGCACCGAGTTCCGCGACATCGTGAACTTCGACCGGTCGGTCTTCGAGGACGGCGCTTTCTTCTCCCGGGCGCACTTCACCAGCAACGTCCGCTTCACCCGGATCCGGTCCGGCGGCCGGTTCGAGTTTTCGCGCACGGTCTTCGAAGAGGGAGCCGACTTCGAGGGCGGCGAGCACGCGGAACTCGACCTGACCGACGCGCAGTTCCCTCAGGACGGCACCAAGTAGAGCTCCTGCCGTCCCAGCGTCGGCGCGTCGAGCGTCCAGTGCGCGAGGGCATCCGGCGGCGGGCTGGGCAACCGGCGCAGCACCAGGTCGGGCCGCCGCGGCCGGACGTCGAAGTCGAAGAACGCGTAGTCCACCCGCAGTGCCGCGCGGACCCACCGGTCGCCGGCGCCGCGGGCGTCGATGGCCGCCGGGAGCAGGCCGCGGTCGGCGAAGACGTCGACGATCGCGCACTCGCACGTGTAGGCCAGCACGCCGATTTCCCCGGCGCTGCCGATCACCCGGCCGGCGGCGAGGCCGCGCAGGTCCCGGCCGATCTCGACGTACTTCGCGGTCGACGCGTAGTTCGAAGTGAGCGGCGCGAACTCACGCGGCAGACCCGGAGCCGCGTACGCGACGACACTGGCCGCGATCAGCACGAGCACACCGCCGACCGCGATCCGTCCGGAAACCCAGGCACACAGGAAGATCGTCGCCGCGGTGATCCCCGGGCCGTAGTACCAGTGGTACGGCGGAACCGTCAGCAACACGTACATCCCGTGGTAGAGCGCACCTCCCAGCGCCAGCAGCGAAAACGGCCGAAGCCGCCGGGCGGCGAAGGGCAGCGCCACGAGGGGCAGGAACGACAGCACGGTCGTCCAGGGAGCGGTCCGGAGGTAGAACAGCGGCCCGTTGGCGAAGGTCCAGTCACCCCAGGCTCGTTGCGCGCCCTGCAGCGTCTTGATCACGAAGGTGTCCGGCACGGCCGCGCCGAGCACGACCCAGCTGAAAGCGAACCACGGCAGCGCGACGAGCGCGGCGCCGAGTACGGCCCGTCCGGATCGCAGCGAGAAACCCAGGACGACGGCGAAGATCAGCAGGTCCAGCCGCACGAGCGCGAGCGCGCCCGTGGTGAGCCCGAAAACCAGGGGCCGCCGTTCGACGGCGAAGACCGTGAGCCACCCGAGCACCGCCGACCCCAGCGCGACCTCCAGCCCGATCGACGAGAGCAGCAGCGGGTTGACCGTCAACGCGGCGAACGTCAGCGCGGGGAACCAGCGCGGCAGCGCCGTGCCGAGCCGCCGCAGGGCCAGGACGAGCGCGACCTGGCAGAGCACGTACAGCACTCCGGCGGCGAAGACGGCGTCCCGCGCCACGAAGGTCAGCGCAGCCAAGGCGAGGACGTTCGCCGGCGACGTCGCCGAGTTCGACGTCGCGTCGGCCAGCAGGCCCCAGTGCCCGTGGAACGCGAGGTTGCGCGCGTAGGCGAGCGTGATGAACGTGTCGTCGATGAGGTGCGGGCGGGCCAGCGCGAACACCAGCGCCGACACGCACGCGACGGCGGCGGGCAACCGCAGGCGAAGCTTGTCCGTGGTCCGGACCTGTTCGATGATCACGACCGGAAGTGGCCGCCGGATTCGCGGGAGTTGCGCGCAACAACCCGGCCGGTGCCGGCCACTGAGGGGTGTGACCAGCCATGCGACGGGGGCGCCGGTGGACGATCGGGTCCTGTGGGACCGGGCCGCGGGCGGCGACGAGGCGGCCTTCGGCGAACTCTTCGAGCGGCACGCCGAGGCCGTCTGGAACCACGCCTACCGGTTGACCGGGTCGTGGAGCGCCGCCGAGGACCTCACCTCGAACACGTTCCTCACCGCCTGGCGCCGCCGCGCCGACGTGACACTGGTGCGCGACAGTGCGCTGCCGTGGCTCTACACGGTGGCCGGCAACGCCGCCCGCGACGAGCACCGCGGCGCGAGACGGCGGCTGCGGCTGCTCCGGAAGATCCCCGACCCGCCGGTGGTGTCCGACCACGCCGACGCGGTGGCCGAACGGCTCGACGGTGAGGAGCGGCTGCGCGAGATCGTCGAAGCCGTGCGGGCGCTGCCGAAAGCGCAGCGCGCGGTCGTCGAGCTGTGCCTGCTCGGCGACCTGAGCGTCGCCGACGCGGCCGCGGCGCTGGCCGTCGCCGAGGTCACCGTCCGCGCCCACCTGTCCCGGGCCCGCGCACGCCTGCGCACGTTGCTGAAGGAGGCAGAGAAATGAGCGACGACCTCGGTCTCCCGCCGCGGCGCGCGCTGCCGGACGACGTCCGCGACCGGCTGCGCGCCGAAGTCCGCGCCGGGATCGGGCAACCGCGTCGGACCAACCGCGTCTGGTACGCCGCGGCGGCCGCCGTGCTCGTCCTGGCCGCGGGCGCGGTCGTCGCGACGAAGACGTTCCGGCAGCAGCCCGTCGCGGGCCCGCCACCTGCGCTCACCGGCGGCCTGATGCTCGACGCCCGGGTCGCGACCGCGGCGCTGGATCGCTGCTGGGCGGCGGTCGAGGCCGCCGGCAAGACGGACCGGGTGCCGCCGCGCGAGGAGTGGGTCCCGCTGTTCACGGAGGTCCTGGCGGCGGACTCGATGGTCGCGGCGACCGCGGCGGGCAAGCCGATGTTCTGCGAGACGACCGAGACGACGGTGACGCTGTCGGACCCGGCGGCCACGCCCGCGTACGCGCCGGGCACGCGCACCGGGCTCCTGCTGCGCAGCCAGACCGGGCTGGTCGGCGGGGTGCTCGACCCGACCTGGCCGAAGGCGAGCCTCGCGGTCACGACGCCCCGGGGCTCGAGCGGGAACGAGCTCGAGGCCTCGCCGGTCAGCCGCCAGTTCGCGGCGTTCACCCGCGTCGGGCCGGGCCTGGCCCGGGTCGCGCTCACCGACACCGGCGCCGGGCCGCCCCGGCAAGTGGACCTGCCGGCCGCGCCGGCGCCCCTGCTCGCGGTGACCGACCGCCCGGAGCCGGCCGACCGCACCTCACCGGCGGGCCGGGCGCTGGGAGAATGCCTCGCCGACGCCGAAGAGGTGGTCCCGGACGCCGCGGCCTACCGGCCCGGGCCGCTCCTGCGGGACGACGACTACCAGGTCGTCATGGGCCGCCGGGGTGACCGGGTGATCGTCTGCACGCGGGAGCCCGACTACGGGCGGCCGGGACAGACCCAGGCGCGGGTCTACCCCGACCTGGCCGAAAACCGGCAGACCCCGGCCCGCGTCCTGAGGGTGAGCACGCTCGGCGCCCGCGAGGCAGGTGCCCCGGCGGGGAAGGCCCGCAACCCGGTCCCGGTGGCGCTGCCCGCCTCGGCGACCGCGGCGGCCTTCGGGTTCGGAGCCGGCGCCGAAGCCGACGTGGACGTCGTCGAGGGCATGGCCCTGGCCTGGTTGCCGGACGGGATCGACTGGGCCCCGGACGCGAAGGTGCACGTCCTGGCCCGCGACGCGCAGGGCAAGGTCGTCTACGACGGGTCGCTGCGGCTGCTGTGAGGCCGCAGCCAGCCGGAGGCGTTCGCGCGCAGGGCCGTCTCGTAGGAGCCCGTGACGTCGAACTCCTCCGGCAGGTTGCCGGTCAGCTCCAGGGAGACGAGCCCGTGCACGAAGGCCCAGCAGCCGACCGCGACCGTCTCCGGGGGGACGTCGAGGAAGACCCCGTCGGCGATGGCCTTCCGGATGACCGCTTCCAAGGGCTCGAGGGTCTTCCGGGCCAGCTTCTCGGCGTCTTCGTTGGGCTCGAACCCGGGCACCGACCTGGTGAACATGATCCCGTAGAGGTTCGGGTCGGCCAGCGCGCTGGCGCGGTAGGCGCTGCCGAGCGCGACGAGGTCGCCGACCGGGTCGCCGGTCAGCACGGTGCCGGCCATGCGGGCGCCGAAGCGGCGGAAGCCTTCGGTGTAGAGGGCGTTCACCAGATCGGGTTTGCTGCCGAAGAGGGAGTACACGGCGGTGGTCGACGTCCCGGCGTCGGCGGCCAGCTTCCGCAGGGAAAGCGCCTTCGGCCCGTCCGCGGCGATCAGCTCGCCGGCGCGATCGAGCAGCTTCAGCCGGAGGGCTTCGTCGTGTGTCCGTGGTCGTGCCATGCACACAGCGTATCGGAACGCTGTTATTTTTGACCAGAACGAGGATTTGACCTGGAGTGCACTCCAGGTCGTAGTGTCGAGCGCATGAGCTACTCGATAGCGGAAGCCGCTCGACGTAGCGGGCTGTCCATCGACACCCTCCGGTACTACGAGCGCATCAAACTGCTCGACCCGCCCGCGCGCGACACCGCGGGCCGCCGGGCCTATTCCGACGACGACCTCGGCTGGCTGGGGTTCCTGACCAAGCTGCGCACCACGGGGATGCCCATCAAGAGCATGCGCGAGTACGCGTCGCTGCGCCGCCACGGCGTCGCCAGCGCGGGCCGTCGCAAGGCTCTCCTGGTGGAGCAGCGGCGATCGGTCGCCGAGCGGATCGCCGAGCTGCAGGGCTGCCTCGACATCCTCGACTACAAGATCGACAACTACGCCCAGGTCGAGCGCAACGTGCTCGGCGTGGAACCGGGCAGGGAGGAGATTTCCGCGTGAAGACCAGGAAGCTCGGCGGTCTGGAGGTCGGCGCCCAGGGGCTCGGCTGCATGGGGATGAGCCAGGCCTACGGCGTCCGCGACAACGACGACGAGTCGATCGCGACGATCCACCGGGCTCTCGACCTCGGCGTCACGCTGCTCGACACCGCGAACGTCTACGCGAACGGCGTCAACGAGGAGCTGGTCGGCCGCGCGATCGCCGGCCGCCGCGACGAGGTCGTGCTCGCGACCAAGTTCGGCATCGTGTGGACCGACGGCGCGATGGGGGCCCGCGGCGACGCCGAGTACGTGAAGCAGAGCTGCGACGAGTCGCTGCGCCGGCTCGGCGTCGACCACATCGACCTGTACTACCAGCACCGCGTCGACCCGGACACGCCCATCGAGGAGACCTGGGGCGCGCTCGGTGAGCTGGTGGAAGCCGGGAAGATCCGGTACGCCGGGATTTCCGAGGCGAGCGCGGCGACGATCCGCGCCGCGCACGCGGTGCACCCGGTGACGGCCTTGCAGAGCGAGTGGTCGCTGTGGACCCGCGGCATCGAGGGCGAAATCCTCGACACGTGCCGGGAGCTGGGTATCGGCGTCGTGCCGTTCTCGCCGCTGGGCCGCGGTTTCCTGACGGGCGCGGTGACGTCGATGAAGGACCTGCCCGAGGACGACATGCGCCGCGGCCTGCCGCGGTTCGCCGAGGGCAACTTCGAGCGCAACATGGCGATCGTCGACGCGCTGCGGAAGCTGGCGGACGAAAAGGGCGTCACGGCGGGACAGCTGGCGCTCGCGTGGGTGCAGTCCCACGGCGAGGACGTCGTCCCGATCCCGGGGACGAAGCGCCGCAAGTACCTGGAGGAGAACGTGGCGGCGGCTTCGCTGGAGCTGACCGCGGACGACCTCGCGGCCATCGCGGCGGCGGCTCCCGCCGAGGCCGTCGCGGGGGAGCGCTACCCCGAACGCCTGGCCCGCGCGGCCGGCAGGTAAGTGCTTCTGAGCCTTTTCTGAGATCTCCGGAGCAGGCTCGGCGCCGATCAAGGTGCCGAGCCTGCAGGAGGTCGTCGTGGAGGAAGTGCTCGATTATCTGGTCGTCGGGGCCGGGCCCGCCGGGGTGCAGCTGGGGCAGCACCTCGGCCACGCCGGCCACCGGTACCTGGTGCTGGAGGCCGGGTCCGCGCCCGGTCACTTCTTCGAGACCTTCCCGCGGCACCGGACGCTCATCTCCATCAACAAGAAGCACACCGGGTACACCGACCCGGAGCTGCGCATGCGGATGGACTGGAACTCGATCCTGACCGCGGGCGGCGAGGATCAGCCCCTCTTCACCGACTACAGCGAAAAGCTCTTCCCGGACGCGCCGGACCTCCTGCGCTACCTCGCCGACTACGCGGCGAAGCACGACGTCCAGGTCCGCTACGACACCCGGGTGACGCGCATCCGCCGTGACCCGGAAAGCGCTCTCTTCATCCTCACCGCCGGTGACGAAGAGTTCCGAGCGCACCGGCTGGTCATGGCCACCGGCGTCACCAAGCCGTACCTCCCGCAGTTCCCCGGCGTCGAGCTGATCGACCAGTACGTGGACGTCGACGTCGATCCGAAGAGCTTCACCGACCAGCACGTTCTCGTGCTGGGCAAGGGGAACTCCGCGTTCGAGACCGCCGACAACCTCATCGAGACCGCCGCGGTCGTGCACGTCGGCGGCCCGCGGCCGGTGAAGCTCGCCTGGCGCACCCACTTCGTCGGCCACCTGCGCGCCTACAACGCGGGCATCCTCGACATGTACCAGCTGAAACTCCAGCACGCGATCCTCGACGGCGACGTCCGCGAGGTCCGCAAGGACGCCGACGGCTACCACGTCAAGTTCGCCTTCGCCCGCGCCGACGAGGTCATCAAGGAAATCCGCTACGACCGCGTCATCGGCTGCACGGGCTTCCGCTTCGACGCGTCGCTGTTCGACGACGACTGCCGCCCGCAGCTCACGATCAACGACCGGTTCCCGGCGCAGACGCCGGACTGGGAGTCGGTCAACGTGCCCGGCCTCTACTTCGCCGGCACGATCACGCAGGTCCGCGACTTCAAGAAGGCCACCAGCGCGTTCATCCACGGCTTCCGCTACGGCGTCCGCGCGCTGACCAAGGTCCTGAACGAGCGTCACCACGACACGCCGTGGCCGAGCACCGAGCTGCCCGCCAAACCGGACGCGCTGACCGACGCCGTGATCACCCGGATCAACCGGACTTCCGCGCTGTACCAGCAGTTCGGCTTCCTCGGCGACGCACTGGTCGTCGACGGCGACACCGCCCGCTACCTCGAAGAGGTGCCGGTCGACCGCGTCCTGCAGGACCCGCCGGACGAGGTCTACGTCGTCACCCTCGACTACGGCCCCGACCACGACAAGATCGACCCGTTCGACTTCGTCGCACGCGCCGCCCAGGACCAGGCCAACGACACCGGCGAAGGCCACTACCTGCACCCGATCGTCCGGCACTACCGCCGCGGCGAGCTGGTCGCGACCCACCACGTCACCGAAAACCTCGAGAACGAGTGGGACAAAGAGGTGCACGTCGAGCCGCTGACCGCGTTCTTCGCCCGGGAGCTGTGATGCGCACGATCGCGGAGTTCGAGGCGGCGGCCCGGCAGCGCCTCGACCCGGTGCACTACGACTACTTCGCGGGCGGCGCGCAGGACGAGATCACCGTGGCGGAGAACGAAACCGCGTTCAAGAAGCTGCGGCTGCTCCCGCGGGTCCTGCGCGGCAGCGACAAACGGGACCTGAGCGTCGAGCTGCTCGGGACGCCGTCGTCGATGCCGATCCTCGTCGCGCCCACGGCGTTCCACCGGCTGGCCCACGGAGACGGCGAACTCGCCACGGCACGGGCGGCGGCCCGGGCGGGCACGATCATGATCGTCAGCATGGCCGCCACCACGGCGATCGAGGACATCGCCGCGGCGGCCCGCGAGGTCGCGCCGGACCCGGGCCTGTGGTTCCAGCTCTACCTGCAGCCCGACCTGGAGTTCACCGAGGCGATCGTGCGCCGGGCCGAAAACGCGGGCGTCAAGGCGTTCGTCGTCACCGTCGACTCGCCGGTGCTCGGCCGCCGCGAGCGCGACGACCGCAACGACTTCCACGACCTCCCGCCGGGACTCGCTGTCGAGAACCTGCGCGACATCGGGGAAAACCGCAGCGACGGCAACGCCAGCCACGTCCGCGACATCGTCATGTCGGCCGGGCTGAACTGGGACCACATCGCGTGGCTGCGGGGCAAGACCAAGCTCCCGGTGCTGATCAAGGGCGTGCTGCACCCCGAGGACGCGCGGCTGGCGGTGCACCACGGCGTCGCCGGGATCGTCGTGTCCAACCACGGCGGCCGCCAGCTCGACACCGTGCCTGCCACGATCGACGTCCTGCCCGAGATCGCGGCGGCCGTCGGTGGGGCGATCCCGGTGCTGCTCGACGGCGGGATCCGCCGCGGCACCGACGTCGTCAAGGCCCTCGCCCTCGGCGCGGACGCGGTCGGCGTCGGCCGGCCGGTCGTGTGGGGGCTCGCCGCGGGCGGCCGCGAAGGCGTCACGCAGGTCCTGGAGCTGCTGCGCGACGACTTCGACCAAGCCCTCGCGATGTGCGGTGGCCGGCACCCGGCCGACCTGACTCCGGACCAGGTGCGGCGATGATCGGGAAAGCGCTGGCCGCCGCGGCATTGGTGAGCGCGCCGGCGTGGCTGCCCGCCCGGGTCGTCGCGCTGCGGATGCGGATCTTCTCGCTGGTCAACGGCCAGGACACGGTGACGATCCCGGGGGAGCAGGTCGGCGTCGAGGACTTCCGGCGCGTCTACGCCGACCCGGCGGCGAACGGCCGCAGCCGCGGCGCCGCGCTGTCCGACCTGTTCTGGTACTGGCTCGCGCCCGGGCCCCAGGTGCACCAGGAGCACCTCGAAGCCGGGCCGCGCTACGACGAGGTCGCCAAGTGCACCCGGCACATCCTGGTGCGGTCCAAAAAGGACTCCGAAGAGCTGGCCCGGCGCGTGGCCGCCCACGTCCTCGACGATCTCGGCGGCGGCCTGGTCCGGATCCGCGACGAGATGATGCCGATCTGGGCCGAGCTGTACTACGAGCTGGTGTTCGACGAGCCGTGCCCGCCCGAGGCGCGTGACCTCATCGTGGGACACGCCGACGACGTCGTCTCGGCCTTGAAGTGCGTGCGGCCGCGAAACATGCGCCGCCGGGCCCGGTTGACGAAGTACCTGCGGCGGCACCTCGCCGACGTCCCGCACCCGCTGCCGGACTCCCTGACGCCGGAGGAACAGGCCTACTACCTGCAGGGCACGTTCTTCAACACCGCCGTCGTGCAGATGTCCGAGGCGATGGCGCACCTGCTGATGATCGTCGCGCAGCGCCCGGAGGTGCAGCGACACCTCGTCGAGCACCCGGACGACGACGCCTACCTGGACCGGGTCATCGACGACGGGCTGCGCGAGTACCCCCTGTTCGGCATCGCGCACCGGATCTCCACGGCCGACATCGACCTGGCCGACCTGACCATCCCGGCGGGCACGGTGCTGTGCTTCAGCTACCCGGGTTTCGCCGCCCAGACCGCGAAAGACGAGTTCATCCCGTTCGGAGTCGCGCAGAACCGGGCCTGCCCGGCCCGCGGACTGGCCCCGCCGACCATGCGCGTCGTGACGCGTGAGGTCCTGCGCCGGTTCAGCCTCGCCTCGACGGCCGGGCACACGCGCTCCATCCCCAACCGCGGCCCGGCGCTGTTCACGCCCCGCGGTGCCCGTCGCAAGCGAGCGCCCTTGGTGTGGCTCGCGGTCCGCGACCGCTGGGAAGACGTCTGGCGCAGCTTCGCCCAGCTCGTCTTCGGCACGTACATGGTGCTCGACGCCCGCAGGCAAGCCCTCTGCTCGACCTACTTCGCCGGAGGAAACTCATGACCCCCACCGAAGCGGCACCGGCGTTCTTCCTCGCCGTCGCGGTCATCCTCGTGGTGTGCCGGCTCGTCTGCCTGGTCGCGGTGCGGCTGGGCCAGCCACCGGTGGTCGGCGAGATGATCTCCGGCGTGCTGCTCGGCCCGTCGCTGCTGGGGCTGGTCCTCCCGGGCGTGCAGACGGCGCTGTTCCCGGACGGCATCCGCCCGCTGCTCTACGTCGGCGGCCAGATCGGCCTGGTCATCTACATGTTCGGGGCGGGGTACGAGTTCAGCCTCCGCAGCATCCGCGGCTCGGCGAAGTCGGTCGGCGCGATTTCGGCCGCGGGCACGGTGGTGCCGCTCGCGCTCGGGGTCGGCGTCGCCGTGTTCGGCACGAGCTGGGCCGGCATCGCCAAGGACGGCGTCTCGCTCGCGACGTCGGCGGCGTTCGTCGGGGTCGCACTGGCGATCACCGCGTTCCCGATGCTCGCCCGGATCATCACCGAACGCGGTCTCGGCGGCACCCGGTTCGGCTCGCTCGCGCTGGCCTGCGGCGCCCTCGACGACGTCCTGGCGTGGGTCCTGCTGGCCGTCGTGCTGGGCATGCACGCCGACTCGGCCGGCCCGGTCGCGCTGGCCGTGGGCGGCGGCCTGCTGTTCGCGTTGCTGCTCGTGCTCGTCGGCCGTCGGGTGCTCGCGAAGGCGATGGGCAGCGAGCGGATCACCGCCGACCAGAAGATGCTGATCACGGCGCTGACGCTGTTCGCGGCCGCCTGGTTCACCGACATCATCGGGCTGTACGCGGTGTTCGGCGCCTTCTGCGTCGGCATCGTGTTCCCCCGCGTGCCCGCCGCGGACGCCGTGCTCGCGAAGATCATGCCGATCGGGCGGATCGTGTTCCTCCCGCTGTTCTTCACCTATTCCGGCCTGAACACCCGGTTCGCGCTGCTCGCGGACCCGAAGCTGCTCGCGTTCGCGGTGCTGTGCGTGGTCGTCGCGATCATCGGCAAGCTCGGTGCCTGCTGGGGCGCGGCGCGGTTGGTGGGGGAATCGCAGCCGGTGGCGTTGCGCGTGGGCGCGCTGATCAACGCCCGCGGGCTGATGCAGCTGATCGCGCTCAACGTCGGGCTCGCCGCGGGGATCGTCTCGCCGGCGTTGTTCACGGTGCTGGTGCTCGTCGCGCTCGTCACCACGATCATGACGGCGCCGGTGCTGAGCTGGCTCGACCGCCGCGATGCCCGCCGGGGGAGCAGCGAACTGCTCCTGACGGCCGAACCGGTCCCGGTAAACGGGAAAAGTTGATAGTTCAATTTCGGAAAATCACTGCCAGTATGGGTTCGTGCACGAAGGGGCGACGAAACCGAGAGTGCTGCTCGTCGAGGACGACCGGGAGCTGGCGGGCATGCTCGCCGAGCTGCTCGCGGACGAAGGCTACGAGACCGAAGCGGCGCACGACGGGCAGCGGGGCCTGCACCTCGGGCTCACCGGGCGGTACGACGTGATGATCATCGACCGCCGCCTTCCCGTGCTGGACGGCCTCGAGCTGATCGCCCGGCTGCGGGCGCGGGCGGTGACCACCCGGGTCCTGGTGCTCTCGGCGCTGGGCGAGCTCGCCGACCGCGTCGGCGGGCTCGACGCCGGAGCCGACGACTACCTCGTCAAGCCGTTCGAGGCCGAGGAGCTGCTGGCGCGGCTGCGCGCGCTCGGCCGCCGTGACCTGGAGGGCGCGGAGAGCCTGCCGCTCGGCGCGGCGGCCCTCGACCTCCGGCGGCACGAGGTCGTGCTGCCGAGAGGGGAGCGGATCACGCTGTCCGGACGCGAGTTCGAGCTGCTGCGGACGCTGGCGCAGCGGCCCAAGGCGATCCACCCGCGGGCGTCGCTGGTCACGCACGTCTTCGCCGACTCGACCGGTGAGTCCATTGTGGACACTTATGTGTACTACCTGCGGCGCAAGCTCGGCCGCGACGTCGTCCGGACCGTGCACGGCCTCGGCTACCAGATCGGCGTGGTATGAAACCGGACCAGGAGGAACGGGCCCTGCGGCGGGCGCGGTGGGCGATCACCGCGCAGATCGCCGTGGTGGTGTCGATGCTGGTGGCCGTCGCGGGCGCGATCGCGTACGGGATGCTGCTGACCCGGCAGCACGCCGAGGCCGACCGCTCGCTGGCCAGGACGGTCGAGCTGGGCCCGGCCGCGACCCCGCCCGGCTGCGTCTGGCTGTTCACGCCGGTCCTGCACGCGCCCGCGGGCCCGTCCCCGGCCGGCATGCCGATCGCGGCGCTGGACGCGACGGTGCCGTCGCCCGGGGACGTCCACACGGAACGGCGTCCGATCGGCGGCATGACGTACACGATCCGGGTCGAGAACCGCGGGGGCGTCGTTTCGCAGGCGTACTTCGAGGAGCTCTACCAGATCCAGGACCGCTCGTCGCTGGTGTCCGGGCTGGTGGTCGCCGAGGTACTGGCGCTGCTCGCGGCGGTGCTGTGCGGCCGGGTGCTGGCCTGCCGGGCGATCCGGCCCCTGGCCGACGCGCTGCGGCGGCAGCGGACGTTCGTCGCGGACGCGTCCCACGAGCTGCGCGCCCCGCTGACCCGGCTGCACACGCGGGCGCAGCTGCTGGCGCGGCGTTCGTCCGGCCGCGACGCCGAAGACCTCGAGCAGCTGGTCCGCGGCACGCGGGAGCTCGGTGAGGTCGTCGAGGACCTGCTGCTGTCGGCGCAGGCGTGCGACCGGCCGGAGTTCGAGCTGGTGGAGCTGGGCGGCCTCGCCGAGGAGGCGGTGGCGGCCGAAGCGGTGCGCGCGGGGGAGAGCCGGGTCCGGCTCGCGGTGTCACGGGAACGGCGGCCGTACGTCGTCCAGGGCGTCCCGACAGCGCTGCGACGCGTGCTTTCGGCGTTGCTGGACAACGCTTTGGGCCACACCCCACCGGGGGGTTCCATCGAGGTGTGGCTCGGCGTACCGGACGAAAAGCACGTGGAGCTACGGATCCGCGACACGGGCGTCGGCTTCCCCTCGGCGGACGCGGAGCGGATCTTCGAGCGTTTCGCCCGAGGTTCCGACGGCGACGGCCGCCGCTTCGGCCTGGGCCTGGCCCTGGTCCGCGAGGTGGTGACGGGCCACGGCGGCACGATCGCGGCCGCCGGCCGCCCCGGCGACGGAGCCACGTTCACCCTCAGGCTCCTCCGCGCCGACCCCGCGTGATCCACGGGGCATCACCCGTGATCAGGAGGGCATCACGGGTGATTGAAGGGGCATCAGGAGTGATGCCTCCCCAATCACACGTGATGCCCCTTCAATCACGCGAGTTCCGGGTTGGACGCAGGGCGAAGCGGAGCTGCCGGGCCGCTTGCGGTGGGGCAAGCGGGAGGAGTGACTCGATTTCGGTTGCCAGGGCGGGGGACGGGGTCGTGTACGTCGCCGCCGTGTGGTGCAGCCAGGCGTACAGGTCTTGCTCGGCGTCGGCGGCCAGGTCGGGGTCGCGCAGCAGCGTGAGGTCCGTGTGCAGGCGCAACCAGGTGTCGCGGTCACGCAGCAGCGCCGCGCCCGCACGTCGGGTGTGGAGTGGCTCCGCCGCGAGCAGCTCCCGCAGCGCGGGGACGTCGACCAGCGCGGGCTTGCCGCGCAGGAACGTCACCACCTGACGGGTCACCGCGGGCGACAGGTCCGTCAGCAACGGGCGCACCGCGGCCAACTCCGGCGCCACCCGGCGCAGGCCGCGGACCGCCACGGCCCGGATCCGGGGACGGTCGTCGGTGAGGAGCCGCTCCAGGCCCGAAGCGTCCTCGCGCGTGCCGGTCTCGCCGAGCCCGGCGACCGCGCCGAACGACACCGGCATCGCGCGGTAGTGCGCGGCCGGGTCGCCACCCGCCTGGGAGACCAGCGCCTGCGCCATCGACCGCACCGCCGACGACCGGTCCGCCAGGTGGGCCACGGCGGCGTCGGGCCCGAGCAGCGTCAACGCCCGCATCCGGACCTTCGGTGTCCCGGCCGCGAGGAGCTCTTCGACACACTCGCCGCGGTCGAGCAGCGCGGTGCCGCACACCGCGCGGACCACGAAGTCGTGGTCCCGCAGCGCGACGTTCAGCAGGTGCGCGCGCGAAAGGAGTCCGAGCACCTCGACGTGGACCCAGCGCCGGACCTCCCGGTCGTCGATCGCCAGCGCCACGTCGAGGTGATCCGGCAGGGCTCGCCGGAACAGCGTCGTCATCCAGTCGTCGAGCTGCCGGCGCCGGAGCACCCCGATCAGCGGCAGCATCGACCGCAGGGTCGCGGAGTCCAACCTGGACAGTGCCGCTTCCCGGGCGCGCTCGCGGATCGGCCGGACCCAGTCGACGCACCGGACGAGCAGCAGCGGCACCGCCTCCGGGGCGGGGCTGACGGCCAGCCGTTCGACGGCCACTTCGCGCATCCGGCCGTTGCCGTGGCACGCGGCCTCGGCCAGCTTTTCCCGCGACAGCGGCAGGAGCCCGCTGCCGGGGAAGCGGTACCAGCGCTGCTCGGTCCACCACGCCCGCCGCACGGCGACGTCGAACTCCGCCCAGCGCCGCACGTCACCCGCGGCGAAGGCGTCCAGATCGGGCAGGCCGGTTTCGAACACGCACCCAGCCTGTCAGGCGTGTCGAGCCGGTTTCAGCTCAGCAGGGCCTGGACCGCGGCGGGGGCGTCGGCGATCGCGACCGGGTTCTGCTCGCGCGTCGCGAGGCTGCGGACCGTGACGTTGCCGGCCGCCCAGTCCTCCTGGCCGACGATCACCACCGCGACCGCGCCCGCCTTGTCCGCGCGGCCGAGTTCCTTGCCCAGCTTGCGGTGCTCGATCGGCGTCGACGTCCGGAGCCCCGCGGCGCGCAGTGACGACGCCACCGAGCGGGCCGCGTCCGAGAGGTCCTCGGTCACCGGGATCACCATGACGTCGACCTCGCTGCGCGGCGCCGGCGACAAGCCGTGTGTGTCGAGGAAGTCCATCAGCGTGACGTCGCCCATGCCGAACCCGATGCCCGGGATCTGCTGCGGCGTGAACATCGACGCGAGGTCGCTGTAGCGCCCGCCGCCGAAGAGGGCGCGGCGGTTCTCCGGCGAGGTGTCGAAGACCTCGAACACGGTCGACGTGTAGTACGCCAGCCCGCGCACGATCATCGGCTCGTACTTCACCAGGCTGCCCGCGCTGCTGTTCAGGACCTTCACGAGGTTCGACTGCTCGCGCACCTCGGCCGGCAGCTCGTCCAGCAGCGACTCGCCCGCGTCGAGCGTCTCGGCCAGCTTCTCGAACTGCTTGTCCGAGAGCCCGATCTCCCCGGCGCTCTCGGCCAGCTTCTCGCGCGGGTACTTCTCCCAGCGGTCGACCAGCGCGAACACCTGGGCCAAGTGGTCCTGGGAGACACCGGCGACGTCCGTGAGCGCCGACGTCAGCAGGTTCCGGTCGTTGACGCGCAGCACGAACATGTCCGGCGTCGCGCCCAGCGCCGCCATCATGTCGTGGACCAGCTCGAAGATCTCGATCTCGCAGTTGGCGCTGTCCGAGCCGAAGATGTCGGCGTTGATCTGCCAGTGCTCACGCACGCGGCCCCGCTGCGGCGCCTCGTACCGGTGGCAGTTCGGGTGGCTGTACCAGCGGACGGGGAACGACAGCGACTTGGCGCTCCCGGCGATCATCCGCGCCACCGACGGCGTCATCTCCGGCCGCAGCGCGAGGCGCCGCCCGCCCTTGTCGGTGAGGGTGTAGAGCTGCTTGTCGGCGAGCTCCTGGCCCGACTTCCGCTCGTAGATCTCGGCGGATTCGAGGATCGGCCCGTCGTAGCGGAGGAAGCCGCGGCGCTCGAGGACGTCGTAGAGATGACCGAAGACCTGCGTGCGGACGGACATTTCGGCGGGCAGGAAGTCCCGGGTCCCCTTGTAGGGCGCGGTCGGCAGGTATTCAGGCACGTCACCCAGCTTAACGACCGGCGCTCAGGCGAAGGCGACCCCGTAGGCGGTGAGCAGCGTGGCAGCGCCCAGGAGCACCGCACCGACGGACGTGACTCGGCCGCCGAGCTTGCCCCGGTTCGGGATCAGGTGGAGGAAGAAGCCGCCGGACTGGGCGAGGATCCCGAAGAGCAGCAGGAAGCAGGTGACCCACAGGGTGGTGTCGGACAGCGTGGTGCGGCTGAGGATCTGCAGCGCGACCAGGGCGAGGATCAGCAGGACACCGGCATGGGCATGACCGGCGCGGAACATCGTGCGCTGGTGTTCGGTGAGCTTCCGGTCACGCATGACGCCCATGAGCGCGTAGCCGCCGTACATGACGGTGGGCAGCGAGACCAGGGCGATCACGGTGAAGAGCTGGGTGGGTCCGTGCATCGGGGGACTCCTTCGTGGTGGACTGGGGCTACGGTAACACTGTTTTAAAACGGTGTCACCAAACCGGGCATTCCCCGATCGGGAAACTAGGCTTCGCGGCCCTGGGCCAGCACCAGCAGGGGGTTGCGCAACGCCGACAGCGACGCCAGCGGGTCACCTTCGACCACGAGCACGTCCGCGGCCAGGCCCGGCTCGAGGCAGCCGGTCACCGAAGTCAGGCCGAGCCCGGCCGCGGAGTCGCACGTGGCGATCTCCAGGATCCGGCGCCGGGAGAACCCGAGCCACTCGTACAGCTCCAAAGCCCCCACGGGGTCGTCGAACACCGACCCCGGCAACCCCGCGTCCGTCCCCGACAACAGCCGGACGCCGTGCTCCTCCAGCCACGGCAGCCGCCCGTACATCGCCTGCGCCGTCTCGTCGCCGAGCTTCTCGACGATCACTCGCCAGTTGCGGCTGCTCGTCGAGCACGCCGAAATCCCGGCCGCAGCCATCTTCGAAGCCACCGCGTCCCGCCGGTCGAACGACCGCGGCCCGGTCAGGAAGCTGCAGTGCTCGATCGTCGACACCCCGGCGGACACCGCCGCCTCGATCGCGTCCGCGCCGTGGGCGTGCGCCGCCACCGGAAGCCCGTGCGTGGCCGCGTGCGAAACCACCACCGCAAGCTCGCGCGCGGAAAACTGCGACTCCCACATGTCCGCGCCGCCCTCGGTGATCTGGCCGCCGCTGGCCATCACCTTGATCACGTCCGCGCCCGCCGCCGCGTTCTCGTCGATCAACGCGCGGATTTCGGAATCGGACGCGACCGCGCCACCGAAGAAGTGGCAATGCCCGTCCGGCACCGTGATCGGCGGGCCCGACACCAGCAGCCGCGGCGCGGCTTCCCCGGAGAACGACCGCCGGACCGCCGCGCCCAGGTGGTCGCGGTCGCCGAGGTCCCGCACCGTCGTGACACCACTGCGCAGCATCGACGACAGCCGCGAGCGCGCACCGTCCAGAAGGGAGCCGGCGTGGAAGTGCGCCAGCATCTCGCGGGAAGCGTCGAAAGCGAGGTGCACGTGGACGTTGAACAACCCGGCCAGCGCGGTGCCGGTGGGGAAGTCGCGCCGCGACGCGTCCGGCGCGGCCAGTGGCAGCACCTCCGCGCGCGGGCCGGCCGCCACGATCACGCCGTCGCGCACCAGCACCGCGCCGTCGCGCACCGGCGAAGACGGCCGTGGCAGCACCCGGCCCGCCGTGATCAGCGTGTCCACGTCACGACTCCATCGCCGCGGACAGCGCCAGCAGCGGCCGGACGTCCGATTCGATGTCGTCCGCCGGCGCGGGCAGGACCTGCTTGGCATGGCCGTCGCTCTCCTCGCCTGCCGCGTGCCGCGCCAGCGCCGTCTTCAACGCGGCCGCCGCGGCCGCGGGATCGGTGGCGACGACCTCGCCGAAGCCCGCGTCCAGGTACGGCGAAAGCTGCACCAGGCCGTCCCGGATCTCGATCACGCGGCGGTAGTGCACGCGGTGGATGCTGCGCGGGGAAAGGAGCTCGCCGCGGCGGCGCGGTGGCGTCCGCAGCACGATGCTGGGGAATGCCTGGACCAGGACCGTCCACAAGGGACCGAGCGCGTGGTGCTCTCGGCGGTGCTGGCGCCGCCGCCGCAACGCCGACACGCGCGCGCTCACCCCCGGGTAGGTGACGCCGAGCAGGAACAGCATCCCGCCGACGATCACGAACGGCACCCCGAGCAGCAGCAGCACCTTGACGACCGGCCCGAACGCCCACGCCACCACGATGTACAGCGCGCGGAAGATGCTGCCCACGGCCGCGCAGGCCAGGCCGATCGCGCCCAGCCGAAGGCCGATCCGCAGGTTCCGGTCGGCCACCCGCTGGTAGCGGACGATCCACGTCGTGCAGGCGATCAGGCCGTAGATCAGGTACAGCCCGGCGCCGAGGTAGAAGCTCGCGACCCCGCTGTCGTGGATCGTCGACGGTCCGAGCGGGAGCCCGCGCAGCTCCGGCGCCGTCAGGGCCATCGTGACGATCATCAGCGTGATCGCCGCGGCCAGCGGCACCAGCTCCACGACCACCCGGCGGTAGCGCCGCGGGCCCAGCGCGGAGCCGAGGAAGAAGATCACCAGCGCGCACACGGCGCACGCCAGCAGCGCGTTGTTGGCCACGCGCGCCGCGCCGCGCCCGAGGACGGCGTCGATCTCGTCGGAAATGACCTCCTGCTGGAGGAGGAACGCGAGGGCGAACCCGGCGACGCACGCGGTGACGGCCCAGTTCGGCACCGTCGGCGCACGCTGCACCTGGTAGATCCGCCATGCCAAAGCCACGGCGAACAGCACCATCGCGATCAGGTTCACGGGGCTGAAAAGTGTACTCACAACCACCCTTGGTGATCGCCGAGCGCCCCCTGGATCCGGCGGAGATCCCGGTCCGCAGCGCGCCGCGGGATCGTGTAGTTCAGGACCGACGCCCACTCGAGGATGATGGTCGCGACGGTCTCGGCTTCCCACTCGTGCGCGTCATCGTAGGACGTCCGGCGCAGTGCGCGGTGTACTGCATCCGGGTCAAGATCCGGAGCGGGCCCGCGCAGGAAGTCCGCCGGCTCGGCGTCGCCGTGCGGGTGGTGGTCGGCCAGCATGTGCCCGAGCTCGTGCAGGATGATGTGATCTTGGTGGGACTTCGTCGTTTCGGCCTGGTAGAAGATGTAGTCCGCCGCCGACGTCGCGATCCAGCAGCCGAACGGTCCGGGCACTTCCAGCGGGTAGGCCATCAACCGGATCGGCTTCCCCCGTTGGTCCCCCAGCCGCGCGCACAGCACTTCGACGTCGAGCGGCGGGCCGATGTCGAGCTGCTTCAGCAGCTTCCGGCACCGGCGGCGCAGCTCCCGTTCCTTCATCGCGCGGCGTCCTCCGGGTTCCGGCCATCGCGTTCGGCCCGTTCGTAGCGCTCCACCAGCTCCAGCAGGTCCATGACCTGCCGGCGTCCCTGCGGCGAAAGCTCCTGCGCCCGCATCGCCATCAGCTGCGCTTCCCCGGCCGGGGGCGCGGCTGCCTCTTCGTCGAAGAAGTACGTGACGGGCACGCCGAACAGTCTCGCCAGGGCTTCAACATAGTGGATCTTCGGATTGACGCGCTTGCCCGTGGCCAGCTGCTGCAGGTAGGCGGGCGACATCGCCGGCCCGCCCGCCCGCTCGACGGCGGCCGAGATCTCCCGATAGCTGTGCGGCGCGCGGCCGTCCACCCGAGCTGCCTCGATCAGGGCGCTCAGGCGCTCCGCGAAGGTGCGTTCCCGTGCCATACCCGCCCCCTAGGTTTCCACCGTGAAAATTCTAGCCGGGAAACCACTGTACGCACATGTTGACAGGTATCGTATGCAGTGGTTTACAGTTGGCGCGCCTCTCGTCTTGCTCTCCGTACCCTGGGGGTGTACGGAACCGCAAGACGAGAGGCCGTCGTGTCCGCCGACTCGTCATGATCCGCGGTCTGTAGTACGCTTCAGCTGCCAAGGTCGAACGCCCTCGCGGCGGTCCCTTGGCCACGGCCTGTTGCCGGAGGTCGACCCCCAGGGCTTCCGGTGACAGGCCCCTTACTTTTTTAGGACATAACCGTGGCAGCAAGTGTGCCGCCCAGTTCGGTGCACGCTTCCAGGGTCTTCCGGTCCGGTTCCCCGGTGCTGATCACGGGTTCCGCCACCTTCTCCCAACCCAGGCCCGTGGTGATCGAAAGCAGCTGGCGTTCCGTCCCCGACGTGTCGCCGGTGCCGTGGATCCAGTACCCGAACGGACGGCCGCGCGTCGCGTCCAGGCACGGGTAGTAGACGGTGTCGAAGAAGTGCTTCAGCGCACCGCTCATGCTGCCCAGGTTCGCCGGCGTGCCCAGCAGGTAGCCGTCCGCTTCGAGGACGTCGGGGACTCCTGCCCCCAGCGCCGCCCGGCGGACGACCTCCACGCCCTCGATGTCCGGGTGCGCCGCGCCGGCCAGCACCGCTTCGAACAGCGCCTGGGTCGACGGCGACGGCGTGTGGTGCACGATCAGCAGCCTCGGCATCAGGCGAGCAGCTCCTCGACGGCCGCCCGCGACGCGGCCAGCCGGGCGGACGCGGCGTCGCGAGCCTCGGCCAGCGAACCCGTCACCGGCGCCACGACCTGCAGGTACGCCTTCAGCTTCGGCTCGGTCCCGGACGGGCGGATCACCACGCGCAGCCCTTCGCCGGTCAGGCGCAGCACGTCCGCGTCCGGCAGCAGGTCTTCCAGCGTCACCGCGACGCCGCCCAGCTCGGCCGGCGGCGTCTCCCGCACCTTCGCCATCAGCTGCCCGCGGACGGCGAGATCGGTGACCCGCAGGGAAACCTGGTCGGTGAGGTGGACGCTGTGGCGCTGCGCCAGCTCGTCCAGCACGTCCAGTGGCGTGCGTCCCTCGGCCTTCAGCCGCGCCGTATACCCCGCGGCCAAGGTCGCGGCGGCGATGCCGTCCTTGTCCCGCACAAAACCCGGGTTCACGCACAGGCCGAGCGCTTCTTCGTAGGCGAAGACGAGTCCTTCACCCGCGCGGACCAGCCACTTGAACCCGGTCAGCGTCTCGGCGTAGCGGGCGCCCTCGGCCTTCGCGATCTCGCCGAGCATCGACGACGAGACGATCGTCGTCGCGACCAGCGGGTCCGGCAGGACCGTTCGGTCCACTGTGGACAGCACGTACGAGCCGAGCAGCACGCCGGTCTCGTCGCCGCGGAGCATTCGCCACTCGCCGCTCGCGTCCCGCACGCCCAGCGCGCACCGGTCGGCGTCCGGGTCGAGCGCGACCGCCAGGTCGGCGTCCACATCGGACGCGAGCGCGAGCAGCAGGTCCGTCGCGCCGGGCTCTTCCGGGTTCGGGAACGACACGGTCGGGAAGTCGGGGTCCGGCGCGGCTTGGTCGCCGACCAGGTGCAGGTCGGTGAAGCCGGCCCGCTCGAACGCGGCGCGCAGCGTGTCGGCGCCGACGCCGTGCAACGCCGTCGCGGCCACGCGCACCGCTCGCTCGCCTCCCATCGGCAGCGTCGCGACCTCGTCGAGGTAGCGGTCCACGAGGTCGACGACCTCGGCGCCGGGCGCCCGCGGCACGCTCACCGCGGCGGGCGCGGCCTGGATGGCGCGCTCGATCTCGCCGTCGGACGGCGGGACGATCTGGCCGCCGGTCGCGTCGTAGAGCTTGTAGCCGTTGTCCGCCGGGGGGTTGTGCGACGCGGTGATCTGGATTCCGGCCACCGCGCCGAGCCGCCCGACGGCGAACGCGAGCACCGGCGTCGGCAGCGGCTTCGGGAACACCTTGACGTCGAACCCGGCCGCGGTGAGGACCTCGGCGGCCGCGGTCGCGAAGGCTTCCGAACCGTGCCGCGCGTCCCGGCCGACGACGACCAGCGCGCCCGCGTGCCCGTGCGCCTTCAGCCACTCCGCGACCCCCGCGGTGGTCCGCGTGACGACGGCGACGTTCATCCCGTTCGGCCCGGCGCGCACCGGCCCGCGCAAGCCGGCGGTGCCGAACTCCAGGGCGCCGGCCATCCGGTCGGCCAGCTCGTCCGCCGCGTCCGGCTCGCCGCCCATCGCCTTCGCCAGGACGCCCTGCAGCTCGGCGCGGGTGCTTTCGTCCGGGTCGTCGGCAATCCAGCGGTAGGCGGCGTCACGCAGCGTGGAAGTCAAGGTCACCGCGACAGCCTACGGGCTAGGGTCGGACGGGTGCGCTTGCTCTTCACCTCACTGGGGTCCTTCGGTCACACGTTCCCGCTCGTCCCGCTGGCGGTCGCCGCGCGCGACGCGGGCCACGACGTCGTCTTCGCCACCTCCGGCGATTTCCTGCCACAGCTGACGAAAGCCGGTCTCGAGACGGCGGCCGCCGGGCTCGCCATCAAGGACGCGTTCGGGCAGGCGTTCGCCGGGGCCGGTCCGTCCGGTCCGCGTCGTCCGCCCGGTGAGGTCCCGCCGGAGGTGCTGGGACCGATCGTCGCGAAGGTGTTCGGCGAGCTGATGCCGAAGCGGTTCGTCGCCGACCTGCTGCCGCTGTTCTCGCGGTTCCGCCCGGATCTCGTGGTGAGCGAGGCCGGCAACTCCGGTGGCGCGTTCGCCGCGATGAAGGCCGGGATCCCGGTGGTGGCGCACGGTTTCGGCCGCGTGTCGAGCGACGATCCGATGGTGACGCGGATCCGCGACGCGATCCGTGCGCACGGTGCCGAGCTGGGCATCTCCGTCGGTGCGGACCTCGCGTTCGGCGGGCCGTTCGTCGACATCTGCCCGGAGTCGGTGCAGGACCCGGGATTCCTGGCGCGCGCGACGCGCGTCCCGCTGCGGCCGGTCGGCTGGAGCGAGCCGGGCGAGCTGCCGGCCGGGGTGCTGGAGCGGTCGCGGCCGCTGGTCTACCTGACGCTCGGCACGGCGATGGGGCACGCGGGCGTGCTGGGCGCGGCGATCGCCGGACTGTCCGGGTTGGACGTCGACGTCCTGGTCGCCACGGGCCCGACGGTCGACCCGGCCGCGCTCGGCGAGGTGCCGCCGAACGTCCGGCTCGAGTCCTGGGTACCGCAGTCGGAGCTGCTTCCGCACGTCGACCTGGTGGTCCACCACGGCGGCAGCGGCACGACGCTGGGCGCGTTCGGCGCGGGCCTCCCGCAGCTCCTGCTACCGCAGGGCGCGGACCAGTTCAGCAACGCGGACGCGGTCGTGGCGGCCGGCGTCGGCTCCCGCCTGCTCGCCGCGGAGGTCACCGCCGAAGCGGTCGCCGAAACGGCCCGCACGCTGCTCACGGACACCGCGGTCGCCGACGCGACCCGGGCGCTGGCGGCCGAGGTCGCGGCCATGCCGTCCCCGGCCGAGGTGGCGGCCCAGCTCCCGAGTTACGCCTGAAATCACGCGAGTTCCGGCTTGAACCCCGTGCGCACGGAATTCAAGCCGGAACCGGTCAGGCGCGGGTGACCAGCTCGCGCAGCAGGGACCCCATCCGGGTCGCGGCCGCGCGGCCCGCCTCCAGGACTTCCTGGTGGTTCAGCGGCTCGCCGGTCATGCCGGCGGCCAGGTTGGTCACCAGCGACAGCCCGAACACCTCGACCCCGGCCGCGCGGGCCGCGATCGCCTCCAGGACGGTCGACATGCCGACCAGGTCCGCGCCCAGCGTGCGCAGCATGTGGATCTCGGCCGGCGTCTCGAAGTGCGGCCCGGTCAGGCCCGCGTAGACACCCTCCTCCAGCGACGGGTCGATCTCCTGGGCGACCTTCCGCAGCCGCGCCGAGTACAGGTCGGTCAGGTCGACGAAGTTCGCCCCGACGATCGGCG
The DNA here is from genome assembly GCF_040629235.1 of Amycolatopsis sp. NPDC005961. Taxonomy (NCBI): domain Bacteria; kingdom Bacillati; phylum Actinomycetota; class Actinomycetes; order Pseudonocardiales; family Pseudonocardiaceae; genus Amycolatopsis; species Amycolatopsis sp. NPDC005961. The sequence continues at coordinate 24,093 of NZ_JBEXVF010000005.1, forward strand.
AGCGCGCGGTCAGGTTCAGGTGGTCGGAGATCAGCACCGGCTGACCGACCTGGAACCCCTGGCGCAGCCCGCCCGCGGCGTTCGTCAGCAGCACCGTCCGGACGCCGGCCGCCGCCGCGGTGCGCACGTTGTGCACCACCGGGTCGATGCCCTTGCCCTCGTAGAAGTGCGTCCGCCCGAGCAGGACCAGGACGTTCTTGTCGCCGATCTTCAGCGAGCGGATCGTGCCGCCGTGGCCCACGGCGCCGGGCGTGGTGAAGCCGGGCAGCTCGGCGAACGGGATCTCCGTCTCGTACTCCCCGATGACGTCCGCCGCCGGACGCCAGCCCGACCCCAGGACCACCGCGATGTCGTGCGCGTCCACACCGGTGCGCTTGGCGATGGCGCTCGCGGCTTCGTGTTCACTCATGCCAGGGAGCGTATCCGGACCGCCCTCACCACGAGGAACACCACCAGCCCGAACGGCGACAGGAAGATCGTCAGCACCAGGATCGGGCTCACGATCCATGGCGAGATCCCCGTCGACCGGCCTTCGAAGTACATCCACCGCGCGATGAACAGGTCGAACGCGATGAGGTGCGCCCAGACGAGCCCGGCGCCCCACGGCGTGGCCAGCAGCGTCTGCAGCACGCCGAGGTCGGGCCGCAGCATCGCCCGGCCCCACTCGCCGAAGTGCGGCAGGACCAGGGCGAAGTAGCAAGCGAGCGGCAGCAACGGCACCCACGGTGACGCCATGATCCGCGGGGTCCACCGCCACCCCGGCAGCAGGATCATCAGCGCCCAGAACGGCGTGGCCAGCGGGAACGCCAGGTCGAAGAGGGTCATCGGACGCGCACCGCGGCCCACGACCCCAGCCCGGCCCCCGCCACGAGCACGGCGAACGCGCCGAGCGTCAGCGCGTCGGGGTGCACGATCGACTGCGCCCGCAGCGCCTGCCAGGTGACCAGCGCGGTCAGCCCCGCGTACCCGGCCGCGCCGACCAGGACGAGCCGCGCGCGGACAGTGCCGGCCACGTCATCGCGCAGCCGGGCGAAGCGCGGGGCCAGCGCCGCGAGCGCGAGGGCCAGCAGCGGCAGCGCCTGCAGCGCGTGCATCCCGACGAAGTGCGGGATCCGCAGGTCACCGGCGACCGTGCTCCAGCCGAGGATCGGCAGGCCGGGACCGCCGTCGGCGAGCCCGACGGTGTGCGCGCCGACCATGTCCGGCTTCCCGCCGGTCTGCCACTGCGCGAGCTGCCGCGCGGTCGGGCTCGTCATCAGGACGCCGAGCGAGATCCCCACGAGCGACACGACGGCGCCGGCGCGCACGGCCCAGAAGCTTGCCCGGTCCTCGACCTTCGTGACCATCACCAGCACGGTCAGCGCGAACGTCGCGACCCAGAGCCCGATGATCATCTTGGCCATGACGCTGTAGATCCCGGCGTCGAGCGCGGTCGCGTTGTTGAAGTGGCTCGCCCGGCCGCGCGCGGCCTGGACCACGAGCAGGACGTACTCGGCGGCGAAGATCAGCACCAGGAAGTTCGTCAGCCCGTTCGCCGTGCGCCGGAACCGCGGCAGCAGCGAGACGAGCCAGCTCCAGGTGAGGAAGTAGAGCGCGCCGGACACCGCGAACTTGAACGGCTTCGCCCAGATCGGCGCGCCTTCGAGAGTCCGCTGGTCGAGGAGCATCGCGGCGACGCACAGGACCGCGACCACCCCCAGGGTGGCGGCCGCCAGCGCGGACGGCCGGTGCCACCCGCGCGTTCTGCTCCGGACGTCGGCAAGGATGGTCATGGTTCCCTCCCAGAATGGATAGTCAAGCTCTCCGTTATGGGAAGTTAAGCTATCCATACTGAGAAGTCTTCAGGGTTGACCCGGAACCGGACCCGGGGATCGGAGCGGATGCGCATGCGGATGGCCGAACTGAGCGCGGGATCGGGAGTGCCGGTCGCGACCGTCAAGTACTACCTGCGCGAAGGTCTGCTCCCGCCGGGCGAGCGCACGAGCCCCAACCAGGCCCGGTACTCCCCGGACCACGTCCAGCGGCTCCGGCTGATCAGGGCGCTCACCGAGGTCGGCGGGCTGCCGCTCGCCTCGGTCGGCGCCGTCCTCGCCGCGATCGACGGCGACGCGACCCCGCACGAGACGATGGGCGTGGTCCAGCAGGAGCTGGCCGGCGTGCCACCGCAGGTGTCCGACGAGGCCGCCGCGTGGGCGTCCGAACTGCTCCACGACCTGGCACTTCGCCACGGCTGGAAGTGGCACCCGACGGAGAACCGGGCGTTCGGCAACCTGATCGCCGCGCTGGCCACGGCGAAGGAGCTCGGGCACGGGAAGCTCGCCGAACGGCTGGACGAGTACGCCGTGCTGGCGGTGCGCGTCGCCGAGCTGGACGTCGAGGTCGTGGCCGGGCTGACGTCGTTCGACAAGATCGTCGAGGCGGGGCTGGTCGCCACGGTGCTGGGCGACCGGATCTTCACGGGCCTGCGCCACCTCGCGCAGGAACACGTCTCCCGCGACGTCCTCGGCCGGACGCCCGGCAGCTAGTCCGAGACCTTGAGCGTGGGCGCGACGCGGTCGAAGACGTCCTCCCGGCCCGCGCTCTCCTGCTCGACCGGCACGGTCACCGACAGGAGCCACAGGCTGGTGCCCGCCTCGACCATCTTCATGAACGTCACGCGGGTGCCCCCGGTGCCTTCGTTCTGCGGCAGGGTGCCGGCTTCGCCGAGGCGGTAGGCCAGCGTCGCGCTCTTGTGGTCCGGCGCCGTCGACGTCTCGGAGAGCTCGAACGCGTTGTCGGGGTAGGACTGCTGCAGCCAGGTGATGTAGTCGTCGTAGCTGTCGGTCTGGTCGAAGTACTTCCCCAGCCGCTCCAGGCGCAGCGACCGGCGCCCGTCCGGCGAGACGTACTGGATGACCAGGCTGAGCCCGAACTTGGTGTTGTGCGGGGCGACGAACCGCTGCCAGCCCTCCGGCACGTCGAGGTCGTACTGCCCGCCGTCGTTGTTCAGCGCGCTGCCGTTGCCGGTCTGGTGCACCAGCGTCGGCGGCGGCACCTGGGTCGGCCCGTTCGGCGTCGACGTCGGCTCGGCCGCCGGAGGGAGCAGCGGCTGCCCGCCCACCGTCCTGGCCAGCGCGAACCCGCCGCCCGCGGCCAGCAGGAAGAGCAGGATCGCCACGGCGACGAGCACCGCGCTCGCCCGGGCGGTGCGCCGCCCGGCCGGCCGCGGCTGCGCGACGAACACCGTCGCCGGCTCGGGCGAAGGAGCCGGGGGCGCGGCCGGCGCCGGCGTGGGCGGGCGCAGGAACGGCAGCGGCCCGGGGTCGGTGGCGAGCTCGCTGCTCGACCCCTCGGCCTTCTTCTCCGCCTTGGCGGGCAGGACGGTCTTGATCACCTGGGTGTCGGTCGCGTCCGGCTGCGCGGACGTCTTCTTCCCGTCCGGGGTGCGGAACAGGTCCGGTCCGAACAGGTCGAGCGGCGTCTTCGTCTGCAGCGGGTACAGCCGGTACCGGACCTCGCGCAGGGTGATCCGGTCGCCCGGCTCCTTCTTCATCAGCGCGGAGATGACGTCGGCGAGCGGCCCGGCCTTCGGCTTGGGCACCTTGCCGTTGACGACCTTGCCGACGGTCTCCAGCGGGTCGCCGTCGGCGTCGTACGGCGGCGCGCCCTCGACCGCGGCGAACAGCGTCGCGCCGAGGCCCCACAGGTCGGCGGCGGGGATGACCGCGCCGCCGGAGGCGACCTCCGGCGCGATGTAGGCGGGGGAGCCGAGCATGATCCCGGTGCGGGTCATGGTCGCTTCGGAGACGTTGCGCGCGATGCCGAAGTCGGTCAGCTTGATCCGGCCGTCGCTGGCGACCAGGACGTTGCCCGGCTTGACGTCGCGGTGCGTGATGCCGGCGGCGTGCGCGGCCTCCAGCGCGGACGCGACGGCGATGCCGACCGCGGCGGCCTGCTCGACCGTCAGCGGCCCGTGGTCGCGCAGGATGTGCGCCAGGCTGCGCGAGGGCAGCAGCTCCATCACCACGAACGGCTGGTCGTCCTCGCGGGCGACGTCGTGCAGGATGATCACGTTCGGGTGAGACAGGACGGCGATCGCGCGGGCCTCGCGCAGCGTGCGCTCCCGCAGCTCGTCGGCCTGGGAAGAGGGGATGCCCGGGGGCACCTTCATCTCCTTGACGGCCACCTGGCGGTGCAGGAACTCGTCGTAGGCCGACCAGACCGTGCCCATCGACCCCGAGCCCAGCACCGAGCGCAGCCGGTAGCGACCGGCGACCAGTCGTGTCTCTTCGCTGGAGGGGGGCACCCCCTGATTGTGTCGTACCCGATCGACCCCTGACTGCCTAGGGGCGCGACTAGAGTCACAGGTCCGACGCGGCCCGTGCCTCTACCATCACTGGGTATGACTGAAGTGGCCGGTCCGGAGTCAGTGCCGATCTCCGAACTCGACCTTGCGGCCGAGTTTCCCCAGGCGACCCGCGAGCAGTGGCAGGAGCTCGTCGCCGGTGTCCTGCGCAAGAGCGGCAGGCTGCCGGAGGACTTCACGGGCGCCCCGGAGAGCAAGCTCGTCACGCGGACCTACGACGGCATCGAGATCCAGCCGCTGTACACGGCCGAGGACGTCCCCGGCGAGACCGGGTTCCCCGGCCTGCCGCCGTTCGTGCGCGGATCCCGGCCGGACGGGCAGATCAGCACGGGCTGGGACGTCCGCGCCCGCTTCACCGGCGACGACGCGCGCGAGGTCAACCGCGCGATCCTCGCCGACCTCGAAGGCGGCGTGACGTCGATCTGGCTGTCCGTCCCGCCCGCGTCGATCGCCGACGCGCTCAATGAGGTCTACGTCGACCTGGCGCCGGTGGTCCTGGACGCGGGTGCTTCGTTCGAGGCCGCCGCCGACGCGCTGTTCGAGCTGTTCGACGAGCGCGAGATCCCGGCGAGCGAAGCCACCGCGGTGCTGGGCGCCGACCCGATCGGGCTCGCGGCGCGCAGCGGCTCGGCCGTCGAGCTGGAACCGGCCGCCGCGCTCGCCGCGCGTGTCGCCGGGAAGTACCCGAAGGTGCGCACGATCGTCGCCGACGGCCTCCCGTTCCACGAGGCGGGCGGGTCGGACGCGCAGGAGCTGGGCGCGCTCGTCGCCGCCGGCGTCACCTACCTGCGTTCCTTGACGGACGCGGGCCTCGACGTCGAAGCCGCGGCCGGGCAGCTGGAGTTCCGGCTCGCCGCGACCGCCGACCAGTTCTCCACCATCGCCAAGCTGCGCGCGGCGCGCCGACTGTGGGCCCGCGTCGGCGAGGTGTGCGGGTTCTCCTCGCCGATGCGCCAGCACGCCGTGACGTCGCCGTCGATGCTGACCCGGCGCGACCCCTGGGTGAACATGCTGCGCACGACGGTCGCCTGCTTCGGCGCGGGCGTCGGCGGTGCGGACGCGGTCACGGTGCTGCCGTTCGACGCGGCGATCGGCCGTCCGGACGCGTTCTCCGCGCGGATCGCCCGCAACACCCACGCCGTCCTGCTGGAAGAGTCCAAGCTGGCCGGCGTGGCCGACCCGGCGGGCGGCTCCTGGTACGTCGAGAAGCTGACCGACGACCTCGCGCACGCGGCCTGGGCCGAGTTCACGGCCATCGAGGGTGCGGGCGGCCTGGTGGCCGAACTCGCCTCGGGCGCACTGGCCGGGCGGCTCGCCGAGACGTGGGAGAAGCGGTCGAAGCGGATCGCGACCCGGCGCGACCCGCTCACCGGCGTCAGCGAGTTCCCGAACCTGGCCGAGAAGCCGGTGGTCCGGACGCCGGTCGAGTCCACTGTGGAAGGTGGGCTGCCGCGGCACCGGTACGCCGAAGGCTTCGAGGCGCTTCGCGACGCTTCGGACGCGTACCTCGCCGCGCACGGTTCACGGCCGAAGATCTTCCTCGCCACTTTGGGACCGGTCGCGGCGCACACCGCGCGGGCCGGGTTCGCCGCGAACCTGTTCCAGGCCGGCGGCCTCGAAGCAGTCAACCCGGGCGCGACCGACGACCTGCCGGGCGCGTTCCGCGAGTCCGGCGCGAAGATCGCCTGCCTCTGCGGCACCGACGACGCCTACGCCGAGCGGGCGGCGGACGTCGCCGCGTCGCTCGGAGCCGACTACGTACTACTGGCCGGCAAGGGTACCTACGACGGTGTGGACGCCAACGTCTTCGCCGGCTGTGACGCCCTCGACGTCCTGAACGGCCTGCACGCCAAGCTGGGAGTCACCCGATGAGCATCCCGAACTTCGCCGGCCTCGACCTCGGCGCACCCGCGCCGGCCGACCGCGACGCCTGGGCGCGCGCGGTGCAGGAAGCCACCGGCAAGGGCCCGGACGCCCTGGCCTGGGAGACGCCCGAGGGCATCGGCGTCAAGCCCGTCTACACCGCCGACGACCTGTCCGATGTGGACTTCCTGGGCACGTATCCCGGAATCGCGCCCTTCCTGCGCGGGCCGTACCCGACGATGTACGTCAACCAGCCCTGGACCATCCGCCAGTACGCCGGGTTCTCGACGGCCGAGGAGTCCAACGCCTTCTACCGGCGCAACCTCGCCGCCGGCCAGAAAGGGCTTTCGGTCGCCTTCGACCTGGCCACCCACCGCGGCTACGACTCCGACCACCCGCGCGTCTCCGGCGACGTCGGCATGGCGGGCGTCGCGATCGACTCCATCTACGACATGCGCCAGCTCTTCGACGGGATTCCCCTCGACAAGATGTCCGTGTCGATGACGATGAACGGCGCGGTGCTGCCGGTGCTGGCGCTCTACGTCGTCGCGGCCGAGGAGCAGGGGGTGAAGCCGGAGCAGCTCGCGGGGACCATCCAGAACGACATCCTCAAGGAGTTCATGGTCCGCAACACCTACATCTACCCGCCGCAGCCGTCGATGCGGATCATCTCCGACATCTTCTCCTACACCTCGCAGCACATGCCGAAGTACAACTCGATCTCCATCTCCGGCTACCACATGCAGGAAGCCGGGGCGACGGCCGATCTGGAGCTGGCCTACACCCTCGCCGACGGCGTCGAGTACCTCCGCTCCGGCGTCGACGCGGGGCTCAGCGTCGACAAGTTCGCGCCGCGGCTGTCCTTCTTCTGGGCCATCGGGATGAACTTCTTCATGGAGGTCGCGAAGCTGCGCGCGGCGCGTCTCCTGTGGGCGAAGCTCGTGAAGGGCTTCGACCCTCAGAACTCGAAGTCGCTCTCGCTGCGCACGCACTCCCAGACGTCCGGCTGGTCGCTGACCGCCCAGGACGTCTACAACAACGTCGTGCGGACCTGCGTCGAGGCGATGGCCGCGACCCAGGGGCACACGCAGTCGCTGCACACCAACGCCCTCGACGAAGCCCTCGCGCTGCCCACCGACTTCTCCGCGCGGATCGCCCGCAACACGCAGCTGCTGCTGCAGCAGGAATCCGGCACGACGCGCGTGATCGACCCGTGGGGCGGCAGCGCGTTCGTCGAGAAGCTGACCTACGACCTCGCGCGCAAGGCGTGGGGGCACATCAGCGAGGTCGAGCAGGCCGGCGGCATGGCCAAGGCGATCGACGCGGGCATCCCCAAGCTGCGCATCGAGGAGGCCGCGGCGCGCACCCAGGCGCGCATCGACTCCGGTCGCCAGCCGGTGATCGGCGTGAACAAGTACCAGGTCACGAGCGACGAAGACATCGAAGTGCTCAAAGTGGACAACGCCGGCGTCCGGACGCAGCAGCTGGAGAAGCTGCGGCGCCTGCGTTCCGCGCGTGACTCCGCCGCCACCGAGGACGCGTTGCGGCGGCTCACCGAGGGCGCCGGGAACGGCGGCAACCTCCTGGAGCTGGCCATCGGGGCGGCCCGCGCGAAGGCCACCGTCGGCGAGATCTCCGACGCCTTGGAGAAGCTCTGGGGCCGCCACGCCGGGCAGATCCGGACGATTTCCGGCGTCTACCGCGAAGAGGTGGGTAAGTCGCAGAACGTCGAGAAGGCCCGTCAGCTGGTCGAGGAGTTCGCCGCGGAGGAAGGACGCCGCCCGCGCATCCTGGTCGCCAAGATGGGCCAGGACGGCCACGACCGCGGCCAGAAGGTGATCGCCACCGGCTTCGCCGACATCGGCTTCGACGTCGACGTCGGCCCGCTGTTCTCCACCCCGGCCGAGGTCGCGCGGCAGGCGATCGAGGCGGACGTGCACGTCGTCGGGGTGTCCTCATTGGCCGCCGGGCACCTCTCGCTGGTGCCCGCGCTGCGGCACGAGCTCGCCGAGCTGGGCCGCGAGGACATCATGGTCGTCGTCGGCGGGGTCATCCCACCGCAGGACTACCCGGCGCTGCGCGAGGCCGGCGCGGCGGCGATCTTCGGGCCCGGCACGGTGCTCGCGGACGCGGCCATCGACCTGCTCGGCCAGCTGACGGCGCAGGAGTCCTGACCCTTGCCGCGCAAGATCGACGTCCCCGCGTACGCCAAGGGCGTGCTGGCGGGCGACCGCGGGACGCTGTCGAAGGCGATCACGCTGGTCGAGTCGCAGCGGGAGGACCACCGGGCGCTGGCGCAGGAGCTGCTCGTCGAGCTGCTGCCCGCTTCCGGCGGTGCGCGGCGCATCGGCATCACGGGCGTTCCCGGTGTCGGCAAGTCGACATTCATCGACCAGCTGGGCACCGACCTGACCACGGCCGGGCACCGCGTCGCCGTCCTGGCGGTCGACCCGTCGTCGACGCGCACCGGCGGGTCGATCCTCGGCGACAAGACCCGGATGGCGCGCCTGGCGGTCGACGAACGGGCGTTCATCCGGCCGTCGCCGACGTCCGGGACGCTCGGCGGCGTCGCACGCGCGACCCGCGAGACGATCGTGCTGATGGAAGCCGCCGGCTACGACACCGTGCTGGTCGAGACCGTCGGGGTAGGACAGTCCGAAGTGACCGTCGCGAACATGGTCGACTGCTTCCTGTTCCTGACGCTCGCGCGCACGGGCGACCAGCTCCAGGGCATCAAGAAGGGCGTGCTGGAGCTGGCCGACGTCATCGCCGTCAACAAGGCCGACGGCGACCACGAGCGGGACGCTCGCCGCGCGGCCCGGGAGCTGTCCGGCGCGCTGCGGATGATCTACGGGCCCGAAGCGTCCTGGACGCCACCCGTGCTGACCTGCAGCGGCCTGCACAACCTGCGGCTGGACGAGGTCTGGGGCGCGATCGAGCAGCACCGCGACACGCTCACGGCGTCCGGCGAGCTCGAAGCGCGTCGCCGTCAGCAGCAGGTCGACTGGACGTGGGCGATGGTTCGCGAACAGCTGCTGAGTCGCCTGGCGGCACATCCGGACGTGCGAACGGTCGTTCCCGACGTCGAACGGGCGGTGCGGGACGGTGAGCTGACGGCTACCCTCGGTGCTCAGCGGATCCTCGACGCGTTCGGTCCACCGCGTGGGGGCTGACGCGCCGGGCGTTCCGCGGGAGAATGCCTGGTCGTGGCGAAGGGATGACATGGCGAAACTGCGGGGTCTGGTCCTGGCCGGCGTGCTGGGCGCGGTGCTGTTCACCGCGTCGCCGGCGTCCGCCGAACCGGTGCGCGCCCACCACACGGTGGCGGTGACGGTCGGGCACGCGTCCGCCGCGCTGGTCCCGGTGCAGGCCACTCCCAATCCGGGTCCGGTGCTCGACCCGGCCCAGACCGACAAGGCGAACACCGAAAAGACCAGGAACAAGCTGGTCGCCGGCGTGGTCGCGGTGGCGCTGCTCGGGATCGTGATCTGGGGCAGGCGGATCCGTTCGAAGAAAGCCAAGAGCTCTTGAGGCGTTCGGCTTAACCGAACTACTGCACGCCGTTCAACGCAGATCCGGTACCGGCCATCTAGGACGGCCGTTTTCGAGGCGCGCGTTGCCGCCTGCATGGTGCACGATCGTCTGCAAATGCGTACGACAGATCGATCGGCACGTTGCGTGACCCCAGCCGCTGCCCGGGTTACCCGTGTTGCGGGAGGAGGTGCGGCGTGACGGTGTTGGACTCACGACCGGACGTTCCAGGCGACCCCCACGGGCGCATCATCAACCCCATGGAGGGGTCCGAAGCGCTGATTTCCGAAGCCGGCGTAAGCATGGCTCCCGTGGAGGACCTTGGTGCGGGCCGTGGCCCGTTCTGGCTCGATGACTGGCTGCGCGCCAACGCGACCGATGTGCTCGCCTGGCGCCGGCACATCCACGCGCACCCGGAGCTGTCGCGGCACGAGTTCGCGACCACGGAGCTGATCGTCACGCTGCTGCGTTCCGTCGGGCTCAAGCCGTGGGTGCTGCCCGGCGGCACCGGCGTCGTCTGCGACATCGGCAGCGGCGAACGGTGCGTGGCGTTGCGCGCGGACATGGACGCCCTGCCGCTCACCGAAGCGACCGAGCTGCCCTACGCGTCGACCGTCGAGGGCGCGGCCCACATGTGCGGCCACGACGCCCACACGGCGATCCTGCTGGGCGCGGCCCGCGCCCTCGACGGCGCGCCGGAGCTGCCCGGCCGCGTGCGGCTGATCTTCCAGCACGCTGAAGAGGTCATGCCCGGCGGCGCGCTGGACATGATCGCGGCGGGCGCGCTAAACGGCGTCGAGCGGATCTACGGCCTGCACGTGGACCCGCGGCTCGAGGTCGGCCTGGTCGGGATGCGCGTCGGCGCCCTGACGTCGGCGGCGGACCTGATCGAGCTGCGGCTGACGTCGCCGGGCGGGCACACGTCCCGTCCGCACCTGACGGCCGACCTGGTCCACGCGCTGGGCACGGTGATCACGGGGCTGCCGGCGTTGCTCTCGCGGCGCGTCGACCCGCGCTCGGGAACGGTCCTGGTCTGGGGCGCGGTCCACGCGGGCCAGGCGGCCAACGCGGTCCCGCAGGACGGCGTCCTGCGCGGCACGCTGCGCACGGCCGACCACGAGGTCTGGACGTCGCTGGAGCCGCTGGTGGCGTCGTCGGTGGAGTCCCTCCTGGCGCCGCTGGGCGTCGGCTTCTCCCTCGACTACCGCCGCGGAGTCCCGCCGGTGGTCTCGGACGCGGACTCGACGGCCCTGATGCGCGCGGGCGTCGAAGCGGCCCTGGGCGAAGGCGCGGTGGCTTCGACAGAGCAGTCATCCGGCGGCGAGGACTTCGGCTGGTACCTGGAGCACGTTCAGGGAGCGTTCGCCCGCCTGGGCGTCTGGCCAGGAGCCCCGGACCCCCAGTCCGACATCCACCGCCCCACGTTCATCCTCGACGAGCGAGCCCTGCTCTGCGGAGTCCGGACCCTGGTCCACACCGCCCTAACCACCCTCGCGTAGTTCGTGTCGACCCTTCAATCACGCGTGTCGACCCTCTAAGCACGCGTGTCGACCCTTCCCGCACGGCGGGGTTGTGCACAGGGTTATCCACAGGTGGGCAGTTATCCACAGATCGAGAATGAGGCCCTTCCATCCGGACGTGGAAGGGCCTCATTCTCGACGTCGTGATCGAATGGGCAAGGCGACATGGAGTGCTCTCGCGTGGCGAGGCCGACCGGATCCTAGGTCGGCGGAAGGTCCTCGAAGGGCTCGACCGTGGGCTGCTTTCGCAGCCGTGGCGAGGTGTGGTCGTGCACGCCACCGACCTGCTGAAGCTGCCGACGAGAGCCGCTGCAGCGTTGCTCGCAATCGGTCCTCCTGTCGCGCTGGCTGGGGCTACTTCTCTTGCCCTGCATGGCATTTCGGCCGCCGACGACCGCAACATCCACGTGATGGTGCCGTACTCGCGGCGCATCCGGTCGCGGGCCGGACTGGTCGTGCACCAGGGCGGCTTCCGGGGCGAGGACGTGATCGAAATCGACGGCCTCGCGACGTTCCTGCTCGATCGCGCCCTGGCCGACTTCCTCTGCGATGGGAACAAGCGAGCAGCTTTCACCGCGGCCGACGAGGCCATGCGAGGACTGCCGCCGGACCACTGCGCGAAACTCCGGGAGAACGTGCGCGACCGCCTCGACGACCGCCGGGACCGGCGAGGTATCCACAGGGCGCTGATGCTGCTGGACCTGGCCACCGGCAAGGCGGAGTCGCCTCCGGAAAGCGTGCTCCGGCTGATTGTCGTCGAAGCCGGCTTTCCGGTGCCCGAACCGCAGCACGAGATCACTGCTGTCGACGGCCGCAAGCTCTACGTGTTCGACATGGCTTGGCCGAGCAGGCAGATCGCGCTCGAGTACGACGGGTTCGCCGCCCACGAGGAACGGCGCGAATACGACCGCGAACGTGACGAGCGGATGGCAGGCCGTGGCTGGATCACCATCCGGGCCGCCGCGGCCGACCTCCGGGATCCCAGTCGCCTTCTGGTGGAGCTGCACCACGCCTTCGACCGGCGATCGGGCCGGGCAGCGTGATCAGAGAGCCGACACGCGTGATTGAAGGGTCGACACGCGTGATTAGAGGGTCGACACGGGTTAGCCGGAGATGCCGGAGCAGGGGCGGGTTCGGAGGTCGTCGACGTAGTCGGCGGGGGCTCCGGCGGTCTCGGCGGCGTCGGCCAGCACGCCCAGGTAACGCGCGGAAGGCAAGCCGCCCTCGTACGCGTCCAGGACGTACAGCCAGGCCAGCACCGAGCCGTCCATCGTCTGGACCCGGAGCCGGATCTTCGAGTGGATCCCCAGCTCACCGCCTTCCCAGCGGTCCAGGCCCGTCTCGTCCAGCGGCGTCACGTCGTACAACACGACGAAGACCCGGGAAGCCGGGTCTTCGACGATCGTGGCCAGGGCACCTTCCCAGCCGAGGTCCTCGCCGCCGAAGGTCAGGCGCCACCCCTCCAGCCAGCCGGAGCCGGCCATCGGAGAGTGCGGCGCGCGCTCCAGCATCTGGGCGGGCTCCATGTTCGATCCGTACGCGGCATACAACGGCACGCCGACAGCGTAGCGACCCCGCGCTGACCCGAGTGGACGCACTCGCCGTGTTCGCCCACTTCAGTGTCCGGTCACCTTCGCCGCGTACGGTGAGAGCACCGCACGCGAGCACTTCGAGGAGGACCCAGGTGACCAGGATCGTGATCATGGGCGGGGGCCCGGCCGGCTACGAAGCCGCGCTGGTCGCAGCCCAGCACGGGGCCGACGTCACGATCGTCGAGAAGGACGGCCTGGGTGGCGCCTGCGTGCTCTACGACTGCGTCCCGTCGAAGACGTTCATCGCGAGCTCCGGCGCGCTGGCGAAGATGCACGACCTCGGCGAGCTCGGCATCAACACCGACATGGCCGACACGAGCATCGACCTCCCGACCGTCCACGGCCGGGTGAAGGGCCTCGCGCTCGCCCAGTCCGCCGACATCCGCGCCCGCGTCCAGCGTGAGGGCGTCCGCGTCGTCATCGGCGAAGCCCGCTTCTGCGACGACGAGACCGGCCTCGCGACCCACAAGGTCGCCGTGACGACGGCGGACGGCCAGACCGAGAAGCTCCCCGCCGACGTCGTCCTGATCTCCACCGGCGCCACCCCGCGCGTCCTGCCCGGCGCGGTGCCCGACGGCGAGCGCATCCTCGACTGGCGTCAGCTCTACGAGCTCGAGGAGCTGCCCGAGCACCTCGCCGTCATCGGCTCGGGCGTCACCGGCGCCGAGTTCGCGTCCGCCTACACCGAGATGGGCGTCAAGGTCACCGTCGTCTCCAGCCGCGACCGCGTCCTCCCGCACGAGGACGCCGACGCCGCCGCGGTGCTCGAAGAGGTCTTCTCGCAGCGCGGCACGACCGTCGCGAAGCAGGCGCGCGCCGACCGCGTCGAACGCACCGAAAAGGGCGTCGAGATCCACCTCGCCGACGGCCGCGTGATCGAAGCCAGCCACGCGCTGATGACCGTCGGGTCGGTCCCGAACACCAAGGACATCGGCCTCGACCGCGTCGGCATCTCGCCCGGCCCCGGCGGGTTCATCACCGTCGACCGCGTTTCGCGCACCTCCGTTCCCGGGATCTACGCCGCCGGCGACTGCACCGGCGTGCTCATGCTGGCCTCGGTGGCGAGCATGCAGGGCCGCATCGCGATGTGGCACGCGCTGGGCGAAGGCGTCGCGCCGATCAAGCTGAAGACCGTCGCCGCCAACGTGTTCACCCACCCGGAGATCGCGACCGTCGGCATCAGCCAGCACGCGATCGACTCCGGCGAGGTGCCCGCGCGCACCATCATGCTGCCCCTGGCCACCAACGCGCGCGCGAAGATGGAGGGCCTCCGCCGAGGCTTCGTGAAGCTGTTCTGCCGCCCCGCCACCGGCGTGGTCGTCGGTGGAGTCGTCGTGGCGCCGCAGGCGAGCGAGCTCATCCTTCCCATCGCGCTCGCCGTCCAGAACCAGCTCACAGTGGACCACCTGGCACTGACATTTTCGGTGTACCCGTCGCTGTCGGGCTCGATCACCGAGGCCGGGCGCCAGCTCATGCGCCACGACGATCTGGACTGATCCGGTAGGCAACCCGTCGCGCCCCGTCGCGTCTTGTCGGTTGTAAGGCTGAAGGACGCGAAGGGTGCGAAGGTGCGCAAGACGGTGGTTTTGGTTGTGGCAGCGGTGATCGGGGCGACGACGCTGACGGGGCCGGCGATGGCCCAGCAGAGTCCCAGCACGACTCCGGCCGCCGCGCCGGCGAAGGGCAGCGTCCAGCTCAACGTCAACACCGCGATCAACCAGACGCTCGTGGACAAGTACGTCCGCGACGCGCCCAACGTCGCGCTGGCGAAGTGCGAGGGCGCTTCGCCGAAGTTCTCCTCGCCGGTGCTGACCTTCTCCAACTACACCCCCGGCCCGTTCATGGGCGCCGACGCGAACATCAGTGCCGACGTCGCGCTCAACCCGGGCACCCAGGCCGGGACGTACCCGCTGACCGTCACCTGCGGCGGCCAGACGTACAGCACGCAGTTCTCGGTGCCCGCCCCGCAGGTTTCGAAGGTGCCTTCCGGCGCCGCGAAAGCGGGCGATGGCAGCATGGCCGGCTGAATCCGCAAACCACCGAACCACCTCGGAGCCACGCTCCGAGGTGGTTTTTTCTTGAGTTCCCGCCGGGCGATTTCGCGACTTTTTCGTGACCTTCGGGCGCAACCTTCCGCAGGTGGAGACGTCTTGGGGTACATAAGCAAGCGGACGAAGCCGAGGCAGGGGCAACTGCGACCGGAGTCCGCGAAAATGCTTTGTCTATTCATTCACCAGGGGAGAAAAGAATGAAGAACACCGCTGTCGTCACGGGCATCGCCGTGGCCTTCCTCATCCTCGCGCCCGGCGCGGCGCTCGCGAGCACCGCGCCGAGCACGAGCGCGACCCCCAAGCCGGGCACCACCGCCAAGCCGGCTGCTCCCAAGCTCACGATCACCCCGCGCCACGGCGTGCCCGGCACGGAGCTTCGGATCACCGCCGAGTGCGACGGCGAAGCGTATGTCACCTCCAGAGCGGTCGACGCCTTCGCAACCGGGACCGGCCCGAACGGCTCGGTCCGGACCTACGTCGGGATCGTGCGCGACGTCCGCGCCGGCGAGTACCCCGTCAACCTGCGCTGCCACCCCCTGGACGGCCGCCCCGACACCTTCGTCGACGTGGCGTTCGTCGTGGACGGCGTGCCCGCCAAGACGCCGGGCGCCAAGGCGCCGGCCCCCAAGCAGGTCGCCAAGGTACCGGCCGGTGCGCCGCAGACCGGCGGCACCGACGGCCCGGTCGACGACTCCGGCGCGCCGCTCGCGGCCGCGGCCGCCATGGGGGTGCTCGCCGTCGGCGGCAGCGGTCTCGTGCTGGCCCGGCGGGCGCGGCGCCGCTGATCCTCCGAGGGGGAGCGGGGGTAACGTCTGGGCGGCCCAACCGATCGGGCCGCCCAGACGTGTAAACCCGTGGGAAGGGGGAGCACATGACCACGAGGACCACGGGCCGGCGGCGCTACCTGATCGCGCTCATCCTGGCGTTGCTGGCCGCTTTGGTGGTGCTGGCGCTGACGCTCGGTGGCGGCCCGGAGCCGTCGACCGCCCAGCCGCCGCCCGCGCAACCCGTCGCGGTGAACCCGGAACCCGCGGCCGGTGAGCAGCCCGCCGACGCCGCGTTGCCGAAGTCCGATCCGGTCTCGATCGACATCCCGAAGATCGGTGCGCACTCGTCGCTCGTTCCGCTGGGTGTCAACGCGGACAACACGATCCAGGTGCCACCGGTGACCACGCCGCTGCAGGCGGGCTGGTACACCTACGCGCCGACGCCGGGCGAGGTCGGCCCGGCCGTCGTCCTCGGGCACGTCGACGGCAACCACCAGAAGGGCATTTTCTACCGCCTCAAGGAGCTGGCCCCCGGCGACCGCGTCTCGATCGCGCGCAAGGACGGGACGACGGCGCTGTTCGAGGTGACGAAGGTGCACCAGGTGCCGAAGCAGGACTTCGAGAAGGAAGGCGTGTACGACGACACGGCCGGACCCGAGCTGCGGCTGATCACCTGCGGCGGCGTTTTCGACCGGAGCGCGCACAACTACGTCGACAACATCGTCGTCTACGCCCAGCTCATCAGCGGCTGAGAGTCCTTCGGCCCTGTTTTTGTCGGTGCCCGGTGCAAGACTGTGTCGGCCGTCACCCGAGGCGGCGTAGGCGAGGGTTGGGAGTCGACATGTTGTTCCGCGACGAGCCGTGGCCCGACGGGACACCCAGCTGGGTGGACCTGATGGTGCCCGACCAGGCGAAAGCGGTGGCCTTCTACAGCGGCCTGTTCGGCTGGGACGTGCAGGCGGGCGGTGAAGAAACCGGCTTCTACGGCATGGCGCAGCTGAGTGGCCGCCCGGTCGCCGGGATCGGCCAGACGCCGCCCGGCCAGGACATGCCTCCGGTGTGGACGACGTACCTCTCGGTGTCCGACGTGGACAAGACGGCTGCGGCGATCACCGAGGCCGGCGGGCAGGTCGTCGTGCCGGTGATGGAAGTGATGAAGGAAGGCCGGATGGCGGTGGCGGCCGACCCGGCGGGCGCGGTCTTCGGGCTGTGGGAACCGGGCAACCACCTGGGCACGCAGGTCACGGCGGCCCCGGGCACGCTGGCCTGGAACGAGTGCATGAGCCGCGACTACCCGGCGGCGAAGGCGTTCTACGAGCAGGTGTTCGGGTACGGGTTCCAAGACCTGTCGAACGACGACTTCACGTACGCGGTGCTGCTGCTCGACGGCCGCCCGGTCGGCGGGCTCGGCGCCCTGCCCGATTCGGTGCCGGCGGAGGTGCCGTCGAACTGGTCGGCGTACTTCTCGGTGGCGGACGCCGACGCGAGCGCGGCCAAGGTGGCGGAGCTGGGCGGCCGGGCGCTGGACCGGCCGTTCGACTCACCGTACGGGCGGCAGGTGCGGGTGGTGGACGACCAGGGGGTGCCGTTCTTGATCATCGCGCCGAACGAGCAGTCCGGGAAACCGGAGGGCTGGGAGGACTGAGAGGGGCGGCGGCTGCAGGGGGAGTGCGGCGCCGCGACGAGGGCCGGAGCGCCGTGAGGCCGAGAGCGGCCGCCCCGCGCGCGAACGGGCGGGGCAGCGCACGGCTGCGGACCGGAGGCGCCGGAAGACGCCCCCGGCCCGGGCCGTTCTCTCAGTCCTCGTCGTCGACCCAGTCGAAGGTCTTCGTCACGGCCTTCTTCCAGTTGCGGAACTCGCGGTCGCGGCGGGCGTCGTCCATGGCCGGCTCCCACTGCTTGTCCTGGGCCCAGTTCGTGCGGATGTCGTCCTCGGACTTCCAGAACCCGACCGCCAGGCCGGCGGCGTACGCGGCACCCAGCGCCGTCGTCTCGTTGACCACCGGGCGGATCACCGGCACGCCGAGGATGTCGGCCTGGAACTGCATCAGCAGCTCGTTGACGACCATTCCGCCGTCCACCTTGAGGGAGGTGAGCGAAACACCCGAGTCGGCGTTCATCGCCTCGAGCACCTCACGCGTCTGGAACGCCGTGGCCTCCAGGACCGCGCGAGCCAGGTGACCCTTGTTGACGAACCGGGTGAGCCCGACGATCGCGCCGCGGGCGTCGGACCGCCAGTAAGGAGCGAACAGACCCGAGAACGCCGGGACGAAGTACGCGCCGCCGTTGTCCTCGACACTGCGGGCGTGCTCTTCGATCTCGGCCGCGGTCGAGATCATGCCGAGGTTGTCGCGCAGCCACTGCACCAGCGAGCCGGTCACCGCGATGGAGCCTTCCAGCGCGTAGACCGTGTCGTTCGAGCCGATCTTGTAGCAGACCGTGGTGAGCAGCCCGTTCTGCGACATCACCTTCTCGGTACCGGTGTTCAGCAGCATGAAGTTGCCGGTGCCGTAGGTGTTCTTGGCCTCGCCGGGCGAAAGGCAGGCCTGGCCGAACGTCGCGGCCTGCTGGTCGCCCAGGATGCCCGCGATCGGCACGCCGGCCAGCGCACCCTTTGCGCGGACCTTGCCGTACTCCTCGGAGGAGGAACGGATCTCCGGCAGCATGGACAGCGGGATCGTCATCTCGGCGGCGATCTCGGGGTCCCACTGCAGCGTGTCGAGGTCCATCAGCATGGTGCGCGACGCGTTGGTCGGGTCGGTGACGTGCACGCCGCCGTCGGGCCCGCCGGTCATGTTCCACAGCACCCAGGTGTCCATGTTGCCGAAGATCAGGTCACCGGCTTCGGCCTTCTCGCGCGCGCCTTCGACGTTGTCGAGGATCCACTTGACCTTCGGCCCGGAGAAGTACGTCGCGAGCGGAAGGCCGACCTTGTCGCGGTAGCGCTCCTGGCCGCCGCCGAGGTTGCCGAGCTCGGTGACGATCCGGTCGGTGCGGGTGTCCTGCCAGACGATCGCGTTGTACACCGGCTTGCCGGTCGTCTTGTCCCAGACCAGCGCGGTCTCGCGCTGGTTGGTGATACCGACGGCGACGATGTCGGTGGTGTGCAGGTCGGCCTTGGCGACCGCGCCCGCGGCGACCGCGCGGGTGTTCTCCCAGATCTCCTCGGCGTTGTGCTCGACCCAGCCCGCCTTCGGGAAGATCTGCTCGTGCTCCTTCTGGTCGACGGCGACGACCCGGCCCTCGTGGTTGAAGATCATGCACCGGGTCGACGTCGTGCCCTGGTCGATCGCGGCTACGTACGAAGTCATGTGTGCTCCAGGAATCCGGTAGGGGGGCGATCAGGTCAGGTTGTGCACGACGAGGTAGAGCAACGCGGCCAGCGAACCGCCGGCCAGCGGGCCGACGACCGGGATCCACGAATAGCCCCAGTTGGCGTTGGCCTTGTTCTTGATCGGCAGCAGGAACGCGTATGCGATGCGCGGCCCGAGGTCGCGGGCCGGGTTGATGGCGTAGCCCGTCGGCCCGCCGAGCGAAGTACCGATCACGAGGACCACGAACGAGACACCCGCGTAGCCGAGCGCGGAGTTGCCGAAGTTCGGGGTGCCGCCGTCACCGACGGAGACCACCGGGCTGAGCAGGATCCAGGCCACCAGGACGAAGGTGCCGATGACCTCGGTGACGAGGTTCCACGCGGTGTTCGGGATCTGCGGCGCGGTGGAGAAGATCCCGAGCGTGTTCTCGGGCTCGGGGTGGTCGTCGAACTGCAGCTTGTAGGTGGCCCAGCAGAGCACGGCGCCGATGATCGCGCCGGCCATCTGGCCGATGAAGTAGAAGGGGACGTCGGCCCAGTGGGTCTTGTCCGCGATGGCCAGGCCCAGCGTCACGGCCGGGTTGAGATGCGCGCCGCTGGGCGCGGCGATGCTGGCGCCTGTGAAGACGGCGAACGCCCAGCCGAAGTTGATGAACAGGAACCCGGCGTTGTGACCGTTGTTCTTGCGGAGTACGTGGTTCGCGACCACACCGTTGCCGAGCAGGATCAGCGCGGCCGTTCCCAGTAGTTCCCAGACGATTATTGCCCCAGCACTCACCGCTGCACCTCCACACTGGACACTCTGCGCAGGGTCGATCACGGCGTGCCACGGCACCGTTGCCGACCCACGTCCGCGCGACGTTACCGGGGCGTAGAAGCGGATTCCAAGCTCCGGCCAGCCGAATCTTTTCAAGATCCGACCCGAACGCAGGTGGAAGCGCAGCAAGATCGCGGAGGGTTACGCCACAAGTGTCATCCGTGGACGGGCGGAGGATCACCAGGTCGTGCGATGCTGGAACCCTCGCCGGCACCGAGGAGGAATGTCACGTGGCGCAGCACGCAGCGGAGACGAACCCGGCTCGACTGGGCCCGGTCAAGCGCGAAGAGACCTGGCAGCGGCTCGGCAACGAGACCTTCGACCTCGTCGTCATCGGCGGCGGCGTGGTCGGCGCGGGAACGGCGCTCGACGCCGCGACGCGCGGGCTGCGGGTCGCGCTCGTCGAAGCCCGCGACCTCGCTTCGGGGACGTCGAGCCGGTCGAGCAAGCTCTTCCACGGCGGCCTGCGCTACCTGGAACAGCTCGAGTTCGGCCTGGTCCGGGAGGCGCTGCGCGAACGTGAGCTGATGCTCACGACGATCGCACCCCATCTGGTGAAGCCGGTCAGCTTTCTCTACCCGCTGACGCACCGCGTGTGGGAACGGCCGTACACCGCGGCGGGCCTGCTGATGTACGACACGATGGGCGGCGCCAAGAGCGTCCCGGGCCAGAAGCACCTCACTCGTGCGGGCGCGCTGCGGATGGTGCCGGCGCTCAAGCGGTCCGCGCTGATCGGCGGGATCCGCTACTACGACGCGCAGTCCGACGACGCCCGCCACACGATGACGGTGGCCAGGACGGCGGCGCACTACGGCGCGGTCGTGCGGACGTCGACCCAGGTCGTCGGGTTCCTGCGCGAGGCCGACCGGGTGTCCGGCGTGCGCGTGCGCGACGTCGAGGACGGCCGCGAGACGGAGATCTCGGCGGCCGCGGTGATCAACTGCACCGGCGTCTGGACCGACGAGCTGCAGCGCCTGTCGGGCGGCCGCGGGCGGTTCCGCGTGCGCGCCAGCAAGGGCGTGCACATCGTCGTGCCGCGCGACCGGATCGTCTCGGAGTCGGGGATGATCCTGCGCACCGAGAAGTCGGTGCTGTTCGTGATCCCGTGGCGGAACCACTGGATCGTCGGGACGACGGACACGGACTGGAACCTCGACCTGGCGCACCCGGCGGCGACGAAGCACGACATCGACTACCTGCTGGAGCACGTCAACAGCGTCCTGGCGACCCCGCTGACGCACGACGACATCGAAGGCGTGTACGCGGGCCTCCGCCCGTTGCTGGCGGGGGAGAGCGAAGAGACTTCGAAGCTTTCGCGCGAGCACGCGGTGGCACGGGTGGCGCCGGGCCTGGTCGCGATCGCGGGCGGCAAGTACACGACGTACCGGGTGATGGCGGCGGACGCGGTCGACGCGGCGGCGGTCGACCTCCCGGGCCGCTCGCAGCCGTCGATCACGGACAAGGTGCCCCTGATCGGCGCGGACGGTTACCACGCGCTGGTCAACCAGGCCGACCACCTGGCCGCCGAGCACGGCCTGCACCCGTACCGGGTCCGTCACCTGCTGGATCGCTACGGGTCGCTGGTCAACGAGGTCCTGGCCTCGGCAAGCGGTCGTCCGGAGCTGCTGAAGCCGATCGAGCACGCGCCGGACTACCTGGGCGTCGAGGTGGTGTACGCGGCTTCGCACGAGGGGGCGCTGCACTTGGAGGACGTCCTGGCCCGCCGGACCCGCATCTCGATCGAGTACGCCCACCGCGGGGTGGAGTGCGCGGAGCAGGTGGCGGCCTTGGTCGGCGAGGTCCTCGGCTGGTCACCCGAAACGGTGAAGCGGGAGATCGAGGTCTACAACGCACGGGTGGAGGCGGAGCGCGAGTCCCAGTCCCAGCCGAGCGACGAAGCGGCGGACGCCCTGCGATCGGCGGCCCCGGAGGCCCGGGCGGGCATCGTGGAGCCGGTGAGCTGAGAGGGGTTGTCCCCAGCCCCTGCGAGTTGTGGACAAGCCGCGCCGCCGGGCGCTTTCGGACGAGTTCCGTCCGAGGGCGCCGATAGACTGGCCAAGGGGACGCCCCCCCTGGGAGCGGCGGGGGATGTTTTCGGGAGTCCGGGCCCCGCTGCTGCTGGTTGTCGTTGGGTAACTGTGTCGTGCGTTCGGCCGATCGCGGAGCGGTCGTGGGCGCCCATGATCAGGTTGCCTTCCCAGCGGCCGGGCACCGCCCGGTCCGCGGCTTCGGTCGGGGCGGTCGCATCAGCACCATCGGGGTGGCCATCCGCGGCCGCCGTTGATCCGGCCGCACGTGCGGCCGGCGCTGGACACGGCCGGTCCGCAGCCGGGCCGGGCGGGCCGTGGCCATCTCCGTGCGCGGTGTGCAGGAGGTCGGTCCCGTCGGGTTGCCGGTTGCGGTCCAGTTCCCGGCTGATCGTCGACACCGGCCGGCGCCAGCGATCACCCGCAGCGAGACCCGGGCTCGTGGACCCGGTCAGCGATCCTGATCCGTTCGTCCGGGCTCAAGAACCGCTAGGGCACCTCCGCCGGCACCACCGGTGTCGCGGCCCGGGTCGCCTCGGCTCGCCAGCGTTTCGCGGTCCGGTGATTGACCCCGACCCGCGGCGGCGCTTCCTGTCCCCGCTTCCACCAGGCCACTCCCTCGGCGGTCAACGCCCGGCCACGCTGATCAGGGCCCCGCGACAGCCGGCCCGGGGCACGATCTCGATCCCGTTCGGACACTCAGGTGTGGCAACCACCCCTGGAAACCGCCGAGCGGCGGGGGATGTTCTCCGGGAGTCCGGGCCCCGCTGCTCAGGAAGTCCGGTGCCAGCGGATCAGGCGCTCGCCGGTCGGGGCTGGGGATGGCTCTGGGCCCACCAGGGTGAACCCGCAGCGCTCCGCCACGATTGCCGATGCCGTGTTGCTCTCCTCGTAGCGGTAGCTCACCTCCGTCAGCCCCAGGCCACCGAAACCGAAACGCAAAGCCGCGTTCAACGCCGTTGTCGCGATGCCCTTGCCTCGCTCGGTCGGGTGAACCCAGATCGTCGCCTCCGCGTACGCCGCGGAAAGGTCCAGCTCGCGTAGGCCCACCTCGCCCAGCAGCCTGCCCGACGTCGGCTCCGCGATCGCCCACGAACAGCGCTCGTCGCCCGCCCACTGGGCCGCTCGCAGCGCTACGTACTCCGTTGCCTCGTCGAGGGTGCGCAAGCGGTAGTTCAGCACGTACTTGCGGTGCGTCGGGTCGGCGAACGCCTCCATCAGCGGCGGCCGGTCGTCGATGTGCCGGTCCGCGCGCAGCTGGCGCAAGTAGTACGTGCCCGCGTTGATCTCCACCGGTTCCACTCCGCCCAGCCTAGCCAGGCCGGGAGCGCGCCGCCCCCGGCCCGGCGATCAAGGCCGGATCACGGCGTCAAGCGCCAGATCACCGGCACCCCGCTGTCGGGGGTCGCGTCGTTCGACGCGTAGCCCGCGAGCGTGCCGTCGTCGGCCGCGACCTGGGCCCGGAACGTCGAATAGCCGCTGGGGCCCTGGACCACGCCCGGGACCGTGCCGCGCCACACCACCGCGTTGCCGTAGATCTGCGGCCCTGACGGCGTGGGCACCATGCCCACGGTCAACCCGGCCTTGTTGATGTCCACGGCGATGCCGCCGCCCTCCAGCCCGGTCGTCCCGTCCGGCGTGGACCACCGGGCCGCCTGGTTGCCGCCCCACAGGCGCCACCCGACGACGACTCCGTTGCGGATCGCGGACCCCTCGGCCTGTCCGGACGGGCTCGGCGTGAGCTTCCGCAGGACGCCGTCCTTCCACAGCGCCGAGCCGGTGCCGGTGCTCAGCAGGATCGTGCCGTCGTCGTCCAGGTCGCGCGGGCTCGAGACGTCCCCGGTCTCCGGGATGACCACCGGCGCGCTGCCGTCGGCCCGCCACAGGACGATGGCCCGGGGCACCCCGGGCTCGTACGCCTCACCCAGCACATCGCCGCGCGTGTTGATCGCGACGCCGGTCACTTCCCGGTAGCCCGCCGGGTTGTCCTTGATGTGGTACCACGACTCGTCCAGGGTGTAGGTCCGGCTGGTCATGGTCTGGTAGTCGTGGATCGTGCCGACCACGACGCCGGACGAGTTTTCGTCGTTGGCGTCGACCCGCTCGTACCCGTCCGGCACGCCACGCAAGAACGGCTGCCCGTTGCGCCAGCTCACGACCTGGGTGACGTCGTTGACCCGGAACGTGCCGGTGTACTCGCCCTTGCCGTCCGACCCGGTGATGTTGCCCGCGCCCGCGCCGGGCGGCAACGGCAGCACCGTCGGCCGCCACGGAATGCGGACCGCCGCGGCGTCCGCGGGAACCCCCAGCGCGGTGACGGCGATCGCCACGGTGGCGAGCACCCCCGCCCGCAACCACGTCTTCTTCATCTTGTCCCCTTTCCCCCGACCTGCGGACGGTCCACGTCCGGCGAGGGGAACCGGTTGCCCGGCGAACGGAGCAATCTCAGAGCGCGGGGACCTGCGCGCTGACGGCCGTGCCGCCGCCCGGGGTGCTCTCGATCGACAGCGTCCCCGCCACCCGGCGGACGCGCTGCCGCATCGCCTCCAGCCCGAACCCGGTGCCGTCGCCGCGGTCGCCGGGCCGGAAGCCGGCGCCGTCGTCGACGACGTCGAGCAGCACCAGATCGTCCGAATAGGACAGTGTCACCGCGATCCGGGACGCCTTCGCGTGCTTCTCCGCGTTCGCCAGCGCCTCCTGCGCGACGCGGTAAAGCGTCTCCTCCAGGTCGGGCAGCAGGGGCCGGGCGTCGCCGGTGGTCTCCACGCGCACCGACACCCCGGACGTCGCGGAGACCCGGTCGGCCAGCCGGGAAAGCGCTTCCGGCAGCTGGGCCGCGGCCAACGGCTCCGGCCGCAGCGCCTGCACCGCGCGACGCGCTTCGCCGAGGCTCTCCCGGGCGAGCGCGTGAGCCCGCTCCACCCGCCGGTCGCGGTCCGGGCCGTCGGCGGCCTGCAGCTGCGTGACGATCCCGGTCAGGCCCTGGGCGAGGGTGTCGTGGATTTCGCGGGCCATCCGCTGCCGCTCGTCGAGGACGCCGGCCTCCCGCGCCTGGGTGACCAGCCGCGCGTGCAGGTCCGCGTTCTCCTCGAGCGCCGCTTCCAGCCGGACGGTCGCCTTCCGCCGTTGCTCGCTCTCCGCCCCGACGAACCACGCGGCGTACAGCAGCGGCCCGGCCATCGACAGGACCAGCACCCACGTCGGGCTCGGCGAATCCGAGTTCGCCGCCAGCAGCGGCACCGTCGCCGTCGCGGCCACCGCGAAGAACCCCCAGCGCGCCGGGAAGAGCACGAAGGCGAGCGGGTAGCCGAAGGACGCGAAGCCCATGAAGGTGTCGTCGCGCGCCACCAGCACGGTGGCGGCCGCGAGCACGCCCGCGTAGTAGCCGGCGGCGAGCCACGGGTGCGTGCGCCGGTGCGGGAACAGCGGGATCAGCAGCGGCACCCACACCGCCGCGGCCACGACGACGGCGAGCGTGGCACCCCGGATCCCGGGCCCCCAGATCACGCACGCCGCGAGCCCGGCGAGGCCGACGCCGGTGAAGATCGGCCCCGCCACCCGTTCGCCTCGGGCGTCCAGCGCGCCCGGCACCACGCCCATCACGGCCGTGATTCTCGCAGGCTCAGCGCCGGCGGCGGGCCCCGGCGATCATCGCGACCACCAGCGGCAGCGCCACCGAGATGATCAACAGCCGGCCGCGGGACAGGATGAGCACCGCGACCGCGAGGACGATCGCGATCGGGACCGCGCCGCGGATCAGGAACTGCTGCAGCGCGCTGTCGCCGGACATCACCGGCACCGGGGGCGCGGACGCCCCGTTGAGCAGCGCGCTCGGGCGCGGCGAAGGCAGGTCGTCGAACAGCGGCACGAGCTCGCTGACCCGCTTGGCCGCGGTGACCTTCGCGGACCGGGTGCCGTATTCGTCGATGTCCAGCCGCCCCGACCGGACGTGCTCCTCGAGGACGTCCAGGGCGTCCTGGCGTTCGTCGTCGCTCAACCGCATGTCGCCCACGGTGGATCAGCGGTCCAGGCCACGCCGGTGGTCGCGGTAGGAGTCGCGCAGCTCGCGCCGCCGGTCCCGGTCGCGCAGGTGCCGCTCGCGGCGGTCCCCGTGGTCGTGGTGGGCGTGGTGCTGGTCGTGCCCGGCGTGACCCCACATCGACCGGCCGAAGATGCTCAGCCCGATCGGGACGAGGATCAGGGTCCCGTGCACGACGCCGGTGGCGATCAGCGCGATCGTCGCGATCCAGACCAGCGGGAGGAACGCGGCGACGAACCGTTGTCCTCCGCTCCAGCCGACCGGCGCACCCGGTTGCCGGGGCGCGGGCTGGGCCTCCGACGCCGGTCCGGGGGCCGCGACGGCCTGCGGTGCGTCGTCGTAGCGGGGGTGTGGCGCGGGCAGGTCCGCGAAGATCTCGACGAGCTCGCCCCGCGTCTTGGCCGCGGTGATCCGCGCCGAGCGCTCGCCGTACTCGTCGATGTCGATCCGCCCCGCGCTCATGTGCTCACCGAGCGCGGACAGCGCGGACTCGCGGTTCTGGTCGCTGATCCGCAGCTGCGGAGACGGGACTTCGGTCACCTGGTCGATGGTAGGCCGCCTCGGGGGCGGCCCACCACGACATCGGTAACGAACTGCGCTACTTGATCTCGAGAAGCTGCGTGCCCTGCGTCACGGCGGCGCCGACCTCGACCGAAAGGCCGGTGACCGTGCCCGCTTTGTGTGCGGTGACCGGGTTCTCCATCTTCATCGCCTCGAGGACGACGATCAGCTCACCGGCTTCGACCGTCTGGCCCTCTTCGACGGCGACCTTCACGATGGTGCCCTGCATCGGCGCGGTGACGGCGTCACCGCTGACCGCGGCCTTGCCACCACCGGCGCGCTTGCGCGGCTTCGCCTTGACGGCCGTACCGCCCCCGCCGCCGCCTTCGAGCGCGAACCCGCCCGGCAGCGACACTTCCAGGCGCCGCCCGCCGACCTCGACGACGACGTTCTGCCGTGGCTCTTCTTCAGCGGCCTCGACGTCCGGCGCGACGAACGGCTCGATCTTGTTGTCGAACTCCGTCTCGATCCAGCGCGTGTGCACGCTGAAGCCGTTCTCGTCGCCGATGAACGCGGGGTCGTTCACGATCACGCGGTCGAACGGCAGCACCGTCGCCATGCCCTCGACGACCATCTCGTCGAGCGCGCGGCGGCTGCGTTCGAGGGCGTTGTTCCGGTCGGAGCCGGTGACGATCAGCTTCGCCAGCATCGAGTCGAACTGGCCGCCGATCACGCTGCCGGACTCGACACCCGAGTCGACGCGCACGCCGGGGCCGCTCGGCGCGACGAACTTCGTCACCGTGCCCGGCGCGGGCAGGAAGCCGCGGCCGGCGTCCTCGCCGTTGATGCGGAACTCGATCGAGTGACCGCGCGGCTCGGGGTCCTCGGTGATCCGCAGCTTCTCGCCGCGCGCGATGCGGAACATCTCGCGGACGAGGTCGAGGCCGGTGGTCTCCTCCGAGACCGGGTGCTCGACCTGCAGGCGCGTGTTGACCTCGAGGAAGGAGATGGTGCCGTCGGTGGCGACGAGGTACTCGACCGTGCCGGCGCCGTAGTAGCCGGCTTCCTTGCAGATCGCCTTCGCCGACTCGTGGATGCGCTTGCGCTGCTCGTCGCTCAGGAACGGCGCGGGCGCCTCCTCGACGAGCTTCTGGTGCCGTCGCTGCAGCGAGCAGTCGCGGGTGCCGACGACGATGGCGTTCCCGTGCTGGTCGGCCAGCACCTGCGCCTCGACGTGGCGCGGCTTGTCCAGGTAGCGCTCGACGAAGCACTCGCCGCGGCCGAACGCGGCCACGGCCTCGCGCGTCGCCGACTCGAACAGCTCGGGGATCTCTTCGCGGGTGCGCGCCACCTTGAGGCCGCGGCCACCGCCGCCGAACGCGGCCTTGATGGCCACCGGCAGGCCGTACTCGTCGGCGAACGCGACGATCTCGTCGGCGTCCTTGGCCGGCTCCTTCGTGCCCGGCACCAGCGGCGCGCCCGCGCGCAGCGCGATGTGGCGGGCGGTGACCTTGTCGCCGAGGTCGCGGATGGCCTGCGGGCTCGGCCCGATCCAGGTCAGCCCGGCGTCGAGGACGGCCTGGGCGAAGTCCGCGTTCTCGGAGAGGAAACCGTAGCCCGGGTGCACCGAGTCGGCGCCCGAGCGCTTGGCGGCGTCGAGGAGCTTGTCGAAGTTCAGGTAGCTCTCGGCGGCCGTGCTCCCGCCGAGCGCGAACGCCTCGTCGGCCAGGCGCACGTGCGGTGCGTCGCGGTCCGGATCGGCGTACACCGCGACGCTGGTCAGTCCAGCGTCCTTGGCGGCTCTGATCACGCGTACCGCGATCTCGCCCCGGTTGGCGACCAGGACCCTCGTCACCGGACCACCGGTGGATTCGCCGACCTGCTCGGCCACCCCGCACCTCCTGCGTCCCGACAGCTGCATTGCTGACCGCTCACGCGGTACGGGGAAGTCTACGGATATGCCGTCGCGAGTCCCTTGAGTGAGAGCTGAACCACGCTCAGACGTGGTGCCGCAGCTCCTGGGGCAGCGGCGAGTCCAGCACGATGACGTCGTAGGGGTTCGCCGCGTGGACCTTCGGCAGGTGCTCGGTGTTCACCAGCACCCACGGCTGGTGCTCGCCGCAGCAGTCGATCAGCCGGTCGAGCGCGGTGAACGCGACCAGGGCGGTGCGGCCGTCCGGCGTGCGGCGCAGCTCGATCGACGCGCCTTCGGTCTCGGCGCTGGCCGGTCCGGTCGGCAGGTAGAGGGCGGGGGGAAGGTTCGGGTTCGTCACCCGGACAACATAGACGGACACGCTCCGCGAGCACGGGGTGCCTCCGCGGGGTCCACGGCCGGGGGATTTCGGCCACACCCCGCCGGGCCGCTGCCCACACACAGTCGCGAGGCGGCTTACGCTCTGTCCCATGCGGACTTCGGCGGCGCGCACGCCTCGGTCGGCGCTGCTCACCGCGGTGCTGGCCGCGGTGGTGACCGTCGGCGCGATCGCCGCGGTGTTCCTGCTCCGGCCGCGGCCGGCGGAACCCGCCGGCGCGGCCGAGCCCGCGGCCGCCCCGGTGTCCCCGGTGGTGACGTGCGGCGGCGGCCCGTGCCGCCAGCTGGCGGCGATGACGGTCGGCGGCACCCCGGTGGTGCTGCTGACCGACGCGGCGGGCGGATCGGCGCGGGTGCGCGTCGGACCCGAGCCGGGCACGGTGTTCGAGCTGTCGATCGCCCAGCTGGGCGTGCGGCTGGACCAGAACTCGCTGCGCTGCATCGACGGCGCGGCGCCGACGTGCCTGGTCCGCGGCGACGTCGGCAGCGAGGGCAAGGCGGCGTACGGCGAGCTGCTCGTCGCGAGCGGCGGGGTGTGGCGCGCGCCGGGCAAGCCGTACTTCGCGGACGCGGGAACGCTTTCGCTCTACGACGTCACGGCCGACGGCCGCCCGGACGTGATCGTGGTCCGCCACGACTGCCGCGGCGCGGACTCGGGCACGGCGAAGTGCGACGCGGCCCCGGTGCTGGGCCAGGTGTACGACCTGACGGGCAAGTCGGTCGGCTGCACGCGCCGGTACACGGCGCCGTCGGACCTGCGCGGGTGGCCGGACATCCGCCTCACGCGCACCGACCTGCGCACCTGCCCGTCCTGAACGACGCGAAGGCCGCCTCGAAGCTTCTCGAGGCGGCCTTCGCGGACTCGCGGGTCAGGCGGGGGCGGGTTCCGTGTGCCGGGCCTCGGTGCCCTCGTCGCTGTGCTGCGGACGGTCCGTCGGGGCGTTCAGGACCTCCTCGTCGAGGAGACCCTCGCCGCGGGCCACGACCACCGGGACCACGATCTGGCCGGCCACGTTCGTCGCCGTGCGCATCATGTCCATGATCGGGTTGACCGAGTAGATCAGCGCCAGGCCGAGCGCCACCTGCTTCGCGTCGAGGCCGATGAACGACGTCGTCAGCGTGAACGCCGTCAGCCAGCCCGTGGTGCCGGCCGTCGCCAGTGCGCCGACCACGGCGACCACGACGATGCCCACGTACTGCCAGAAGTTCAGCGACACCCCGGCCAGGTTGGCGACGAAGATCGCCGCGATCGCCGGGAACACCGCCGCGCAGCCGTCCATCTTCGTCGCGCTGCCGAGCGGGGTCGCGAAGGCCGCGTACGCCGGCTGGACGCCGAGGTTCACGGCGGACTGGCGGGTCAGCGGCAGTGTCGCGGCCGAGGACTGCGAGGCGAACGCGAACTGGATCGCCGTGCCCGCCTTGGCGAAGAACTTCAGCGGGCTGACCTTCGCCACGAACCGCAGCAGGATCGGGTAGACGACGAACAGCACGAGCAGGCAGCCGACGTACACCGCGAGCGTGGTGGAGAACAGCGGCCGGAACAGCGCGTCGCCGTAGTTGGAGACCGCCGCGCCGATCAGGCCGATGATGCCGATCGGGGCCAGCCGGACGATCCAGCCGAGGTAGCGCTGGATGATCTCGAAGACGCTCGTCGTGAAGTCCACGAACGGCTTCGCCTTGTCACCCAGGCTGTACGCGGCCGCGCCGATGACCAGCGCGAGGAACAGCACCTGCAGCGTCTCGCCGTCGGAGAACGCTTTCACGAAGTTCTCCGGCAGCAGCCCGTTGACGAAGGCGTCCCACGAACCCCAGTGGTCGACGCTGGCGGCGGCTTTGTCCGCGTTCTTGGCGGTCGCCGTGACGCCGCCGAGGCCGCCCGAACCCGGGTTGAAGATCCGGCCGACCGCGATGCCGATCAGCGACGCGATGAACGAGGTGATGGCGAACCACATGACCGTCTTGCCGCCGAGGCGCGCGGCGGTGCGGCCGCCGCCGAGCTTCCGGAGGCTGTTGATGCCGACCACGATCGCCGTGAAGACCAGCGGGATCACCGCGATCTGCAGCAGGGTCGTGAAGATGGTGCCGATCTGGTCGAGGAGATCGGTCAGCCAGCCGGCTCCGGTCTGCCGCGCGAGGACGCCCAGGAGGGCGCCGACGACGAGCGAGCCGAGAACCGCGGCCGCGAAGACCCGCGGTTTGGTGTATGTCCGTACAAAAGACACGGGGCTACTCCGGTACTCGAAAGTTTCTGTATTGCCTCGTCAAGAGAACGTTAGGCAAGACGAGACTCTTCCGGATCACCCGTTGGTGTGGCGCTCTTCTCAGGATGCGGGAGGTCGCCAGAGATCCACGACACTCACGCCGACCTCGGCGAGCAGCCGGCGCGTCAGCGGGAGGCTGATGCCGATGACGCTCGTGTGGCCGCCGTCGAGCCCGTCGACGAACCAGCTGCCCAGGCCGTCGATCGTGAAGCCGCCGGCCACGTGCAGCGGCTCGCCGGTCGCGATGTAGGCGTCGATCTCCGCCGCGCTCGGCGTGCCGAACCGGACGGTCGTCGACTCCCAGCCGCTGGTGTCCTTGGCGCGCGTGCCGCCGTCGAGCCGGACGACCGCGTGGCCGGTGAGGAGTTCACCGGATGACCCCGCCATCGCGGCCCAGCGCTGCCGCGCGATGTCCGGGTTCGCCGGTTTGCCGACCATCTGCCCGCCGATGTTCAGCATCGAGTCGCAGGCGACGACGACGGCGTCCGGGTGGGCCGCGGCGACCTGGTCGAGGACGGCTTCGGCCTTGGCCGCGGCGAGGGCGGCGACCAGCTCCGACGGTGCTGGATCGGTCAGCGAGGCGGCGACGGCGTCCTCGTCGACGCCGGAGACGAACACGGCCGGATCGAGACCGGCGGAACGCAGGAGGGCGAGCCGGGCGGGGGACTGGGAGGCGAGGACGAACTGCACAGCGTGAAGGTACCCGGACGCCTGCCGTAACCGAATTGTGACCGGCGCCACCCGGATGCGGAGTTAGTTTGTTGTTGCTCGCAACATATGGCGCCGGGAAGACGCGGAGGTGACCGATGACCGTCCGGGTCACGGAATCGACGTCAGCCACCAGGCCGCGGTCGCTGTGGACGAGGATCCGCGCGACGAAGGGCCGGGCGACCATCCGGGCGGACTCGGCCTCGGTGTCGAAGGCCGCCCGCTAGACAACCGCTCTCGCGGTTCGTGCGAGCCTCCGGGCACCCCGACACCCGGAGGCTCGCACGGTTCTCAAGCGGTGGCGGCTTCGGGCGCCGGCGCCTGGGTTTCCCAGCGCGGCTTCACCTTCCGCAGCATGGCGGCCGAAAGCACGCCGAGCAGCAGCACCGCCATCGGCAGCAGCATCGTCACCCGCGCGGCGTCCGTCAGTCCACTGTGGACAGCGTCGGAAGCGAGCCGGCCCGCCTGCGCGGCGACCTCCGCGGGCAGCCCCGGCATCGGCGACGGCCCGCCGGCCGACCCGAACTCGCCGGTGCTCGCCGCGGCCTTCGCGATGCCTTCCGCGAACGGCGCCCGGTACTGCTCCGGCAGCTGCGAGGCCGCCTTCGCCGCTTCGTCCGCGATGGACGAGCTCACCTGGGCCTGCAGCAGCACGCCGATCGCCGCGGAGCCGAGCACGCCGCCGACCTGGCGGGACGTGTTGAAGATCCCCGACGCCGTCCCGGCCAGCCGGGGTTCCACCGACCCCATCGTCATGTTGCTCATCGGCGAGAAGATGCAGCCGATGCCGAGACCGCACAGCAGCAACGCCGGGATGAAGCTCCACGGGCTGCTGTCCGGCGACGCCTGCAGCGCGATGACCCCGAGTCCCGCGGCCAGCGACCCCAGGCCGAACATCACGAGGTACTTGCCGTTCACCTTGTCGGACAGGTTCCCGACGAACGGCGCCACGATCCCCGACAGCAGCGACATCGGCGCGGTCAGCAGGCCCGCCATCGTCGGGGTCAGGCCGAGCACCGACTGGATGTAGATCACCAGCGGCAGGAACATGCCGGTCATCGCGAAGCCGACCGTCGTCGCCGTGAGCGTGCCCGCCGAGAAGTTGCGGTTCGAGAAGACCTGCAGCGGCAGCAGCGGCTCGCGCTTGTTGACCCGCTGCCACACCACGAACGCGATCAACAGCAGCACGCCGGCACCGATGATCTCGAACACCGTGATCCCGCCCCAGACGGTGCCCCAGTCGTACTGCTGGCCGTTCTGCACGCCGAACACGATGAACAGCAGCGCCGCGCTCGAGAGCAGGATGCCGATCACGTCGAACGAGTGCGAGTGCTTCGGCTGCCAGTCCGGCACCAGCACCAGCGTCATGACGATGGCGACCACGCCGATCGGCACGTTGACGTAGAAGATCCACTCCCAGCCGAGGTGGTCGACGAGCACACCGCCGAGCAGCGGGCCGGTGATCGTCGCCAGGCCGGCGACGCCGCCCCACATGCCCATCGCCGGGCCGCGCTTGGCCGGCGGGAACAGGTGCGTGATGAACGCCAGCGTCTGCGGCGTCATCAGCGCGGCGCCGATGCCCTGGACGGCACGCGCGGCGATCAGCATCTCGACGTTGCCGGACAGGCCGCACCACAGCGACGCGCCGGTGAACACGACCAGCCCGGCGAGGAACACCCGCTTCGGGCCGAAGCGGTCGCCGAGGCGGCTGGTGAACAGCATCGGCACGGCGTAGGTCAGCAGGTAGACGCTGATCACCCAGACGACGGAGTTCAGCCCGGCGTTCAGCTCGCGCAGCATGGTCGGGATCGCGATCGACACGATCGTCGTGTCGAGCAGGATCATGAAGAAGCCGAGGCACAGCGCGCCGAGCGCCGCCCACGGGTTAGCTTGTCTTGCGTTCATCGTCGTCTTCCTCGGTGATGAGCGTGAGCTTCGGTTGTTCGCAGTCCTGGAACGGGATCCGTCCGGACCTCAGTTCTTCGTGCAGGCGCACGGTCCACTCGAGCTCGAACTTCCGCTGGTCGCACTTGTACTGCCAGTCGAGCCAGTAGATCGGCGGCGTCCGGTCCTCGGCGAGGCGCTGTAGCACCGCCTCGTCGGCCGCGACGCCGGCGCGCAGCCGGGTGATCCGGTGTTCGAGCTCCAGCAGCGACGTCTCCTTGCCGAGCTCGTCGATCACGGCGAGGCCGGAGAGGTACGCGGGGAACTCGTCAGCGAGGTCGCCCAGCAGCTCGCGGCCGCGCTGGTTGAACTCGTCCAGGCCGGCCTGGGTCATGCCGTAGACGGTCCGTTCGGGCCGCCTGCCGTCGCGCTGCGTGTCGACGACCTCGATGAAACCGTTGCGCTGCAGGCGTTCCACGGTGTGGTAGAGCGACCCGGCCTTCACGTTGACGCGGGTGCTGACGTACCGCTCGCGCATGAGCGAGGCCATCTCGTACGGGTGCATGGGCTTCTCGTGGAGCAGCTCCAGCACGGCGAGGCCGAGCGGGGTCAGCTTGGCCGAGGCCATGATCGTTAGTCCCTTCGGATGACTCCAGGTCGTTTATTCCACGTGGACTATACGGCGCAGACTAAGCGGCCGTCCATGCTCACTTCTGTGACGGTCCGTACACAGCACGGAGGCCCCCATGATCCCGTCATGGGGGCCTCCGCCGCTTCTCTCAGAACGGCCAGTCGGCGTTCTCGCCCGCCTCGAGCAGGGGAATCATCCGGAACCCCTGGTCGGTGAGGCCGCCGAACGTGTGCCGGTGCCCGCTGCCGGACGACGCGTGGCCGAACCGGTAGCCGGCCAGGTTCCACGTGTACAGCGGCACGTGCGCGGGCAGTGACCGTCCGACGTCGCCGCCGCCGGCCTGCTCGTCGGTGAGGATGACGACGCGGTCGTGCCGGGCGAAGTGCCGCTTCACCGCGGCCGCCGTGTTCGTGCCGCCGCCGAGGAAGTACCCGCGGGACTTCCAGCGCTCGACGTCGCTCAGCAGCGACCCGCCCGGCCGCAGCTTGAACACCTTGGTGTGCGCGCCGCCCAGGAGGAAGCCGTCCGAGAACGACACGACGTCGGCGCTCGCGCACCGGCGGCCCAGTGCGAGGCCGAACACCGCGGCCGCGTCCCAGCGCTTCAGCGTGCCGTCCTTGCTGAAGCCCATGTTCATCGACGCCGAGGTGTCGACGAGCACGAGCGTCCGGCCCGGCAGCTCCGGCACGTTCGCCAGCGAATGCGCGATCGCCTGCTCCAGCGCCCACGTCCACCGCGGCGACGGCGCGGCGCGGTGGGCCGACAGGAACCGCATCGGCAGCTGCCGCGACTTCGCGACCTGCGCCGGGTCGGCCAGCCGCGCGGCGACCCGCTGCGCGACCTCGTCCGAGATACCGGCCTGGTCGAAGTTGCGCAGGTTCCGGAGGAGCGCCATGTAGCCCATCGACGGGATCAGGGCTTCCCAGACGCGCGCGTCGAGCGGGCCCTGCAGCCAGCCGGCGACCGACTCCCACGTCATGCCCGCCGCGCGGAGGACGTCCGCGGCGTCCGGCTGCCCGAACAGCTCGCGACGGCGCGGGACGTCCCACGCCATCAGCTCGGCGCGGGCGCGCAGGACTTCGAGCGCGTCCGGCAGCGGGTTCCCGCGGGAGTGCCGCTCGTCGAGGACGTGCTTGAACAGCGCGCCCTGGGCGGCGTCACGGCTGGCCGGGTGCGTCAGCTCGAGGACGTCCGCGAACCGGAACGCCCGCGCGGCCGAGTCCCACTTGACGTACGCGCGCTCGTCGTAGAGCTTCGGCGCCGCGTCGGCCACGCCACGCTTGACCGGCTTCGGGATGTTCCTGCCGTGCACGGAAGTCCAGTAGGCGAGCAGCTCCCCGGGCTCGTCGGCCCGCTGCAGGACGTCGGCGACGACCTGACGGCCGAGCCCGTCGAGCCCGGCATCGCGGCGCGCCTTGGCGAACTCGGCCGCGCCGACGAGCGACGCGGTGCGCAGGTTCGCCTCGGTGCGCAGCCAGCGCAGGAACCGGGCCGTCCACTGTGGATCCTCGAGGGTCGCGGCGTGGACGAGCGAGGTGTAGTGGGTGTCGCGCGCGCCGGCGGACTCGTAGAAGGTGTGTTCGCCGACCATGTTGGTGACGGCGAGCAGGAAAAGCTCGGACCGGGCGTCGCGCGCGTAGCCGGCGCCACCCTCGTGGGTGACGGCGGAAGCCGTGGCCTCACCGCGGACCGGCGAGGTCGCGGCGTTGAACTTGCTCATTTCTCCCCCTCGTGATGGGGGAGCCGCGGCCACCGCGATGCCCGAGTTCGAAGTCGGTGAAGGTACGTTGCTGCTCTGCCGAGCTGAGCTACCGGACCGAGTGGCCCGGGAGGGATTCGAACCCCCGACCTGCCCACTACAAGGAAGTAACCCTCGCCTGCGCACCGGACATCGGTGTGGCCGCGGCTCCCGAGATCGTGCTCGCACCGGGAGTGCGTGCCCGAGATCGAAGTGGTGAAGGCTTTCGGGATTCGAACCCATGGGATACCAGAGAAGTAACCCTCACCGCCGCACCGGGCGAGAACTACGTTAGCCGTCGCGCCGGGGTAGCGGAAATCAATTTCCGGCAGGGACTAACCCATACTATAGTTGGTATAGACGTACTAAAATACAGGTGAGGGCGATGGAGCTGAACAGGCCGCTGGCCACGGTGACTCCGACTCTGGACGGCGATGTGCTCGCCGTCCTGGCCGGCTTCGACGGGACGTTCACGACCGGGCAACTGCACCGCGTGCTGGGCAAGCACTCGGAAGAGGGAATCCGGAAGGTTCTCCAGCGTCTTGTCCGGCAGGGCGTCGTGCACTCTGACCGGGTCGGCAACGCCTTCGCGTACCGGTTCAACCGCGACCATCTCGC
Source organism: Amycolatopsis sp. NPDC005961 (assembly GCF_040629235.1). Lineage (NCBI taxonomy): Bacteria > Bacillati > Actinomycetota > Actinomycetes > Pseudonocardiales > Pseudonocardiaceae > Amycolatopsis > Amycolatopsis sp. NPDC005961. The sequence goes on from NZ_JBEXVF010000005.1 coordinate 60,610, forward strand.
CGCAGAGCACATCACCGGGCTGGCGGGCCTGCGAGGGAGGCTGCTGGAGCGGATCGAATCCACTTTGGAGTCTTGGCAGTCGCGGCCGAAGTACGCCGCGGTGTTCGGATCGGCCGCCCGGGGCTCCATGATGGTCGACAGTGACATCGACCTGCTCCTGGTTCGGCCGGACGAGGCGAATGAAGATCGCTGGGCCCTTCAGGTCGACGGGTTGGCTGCCGATGTTTCCCGGTGGACGGGCAATGACGCCCGGATTCTCGAATTCACTGTGGCCGAGGTCGCGGCACGGGGCCCCGACGAGCCGGTGCTGAGCGACGTGCTGCGGGACGGCCTCACCGTGGCCGGTCGCCACGCCTGGCTGGCCGGGCAGGTTCGCAAGAGAAAGAGCTGAAGTGCGCACGAAGAGATGCAGTCCCGACGTGCTGCGTGGTCGCCTCGCGAAGGCGGAGCAGTTCTGGGAAGTGGCCCTTTGCGTGCACGCGGGAATCGCCGCCGCCGACGCGCTGTGCTGTGCCGGTCTCGGCGAGCATGCGCAAGGCGAGAAGCACGACGATGCGGTCCAGCTCTTGGCGAAGGTGGACGTGGAGGCGAGCCGTGCCCTTCGCGCCTTGCTGGGCTTGAAGACCAAGGCGGGCTACAGCCACACCTCGGCTACTGCGGACGAGTTCAAGCGAGCCGGTCGGAACGCCGAGGCGCTCGTCATGCAAGCCCGCCGGCGCGCGGCGAGCTAGGACTCTCAGCCCGACGAAGCCGAGTTAGTTCGTGCTAGGAACTATGTATAGTAAGTTCGTAGAACGAACTAAAACTGGGAGGAATCATGACTTACTTCGGCATCGGCGTGTCCACCGCGGTCGCCGCCGTACCCGGGACCCTGAAGCTCGCCGTACAGGCCGACCAGGCCGGGCTCGACCTGCTCACCGTGTCCGATCACCCGTACTACGCCGACCGCCTCGACGCGTACGCCGAGATCGGGGTCCTTCTGGGACGCACCGAACGGATCTCCGGCCTGGTCAGCGTCACCAACCTGCCGACGCGCCCCGCGTCGATGCTCGCTCGCACGATCACGTCGCTGAGCGCGCTGACCGGCGGGCGGATCGTGCTCGGGATGGGGGTCGGCGGGCTCTGGGACGACATCGCGCGGCTCGGGTTCACCAAGCTGACGCCGGGGCAGGCCGTCCGCGCCTTCGAGGAGGGCGTCCGGCTCGTCAAGATGCTCGGCGGGGGCGGGGAACCGGTGACTTTCGACGGCGAGTTCCACCAGGTCACGAACCTCGAACCGGCCGAGGAAGCGATGCCGCCGGTGTGGACCGGGTCCGTCGGGCCGAAGTCGCTGGCCGTTACCGGGCGCGTCGCCGACGGGTGGATGCCCGGCCGCGCCGCCGACTGGCTCAGCGAGCGCTACCGCACCTCACGACCGGTGATCGACCAGGCCGCCGTCGACGCAGGCCGCGATCCCGGCGACATCGTCACCGTCTACAACTTCCCCGGCCGCATCACGACCGAGGCGCTCAAGAACACCCGCGCCGACGACGGGCGCTGGATCGGCGGCTCGCCGGACCAGTGGATCGAGGAGCTGACCGGCGCGGTCCTGGAGCACGGTGCCGCCGGGTTCGTGCTGTTCGGGCCCGGGGGCAGCACGCCCGACGAGACGAGCGCCGCGCGCTGGGCCCGGGAGATCGTGCCCGCCGTACGGGAAGCCGTCGCGAAGTAGGCTGGCGCGATGGGGAAACACGGGGAGGACCTCGGCGTGGTGGCCGGGCTCGTGCGGGCGTCGTTCCTGGTGAACGCCGTCTACGCCGAGTCGGCGCGAGAGTACGGGCTGACCGTGCCGCAGGGCCAGCTGCTGTGCGTGCTGATGGGCCGTCCGTACGGCATGGGCGACCTCGGCGCGACGCTCGGCCTCGAGAAGTCCAGCCTGACGGGCCTCGTCGACCGCGCGGTCCGGCGCGAGCTGGTGCGCCGCGAGCCCGACCCGGACGATCGCCGCGCGGTCCAGGTCGTGCTGACCGAGGAAGGCCGCGAACTGGCGGAGGACTTCTACGCGGCGACGTGCCGGCGAGTCGACGACCTGGCCGCGGGCTGGAGTGGTCCGGACCGCGACCGGCTGGCGGCGTTGCTGGGGCGGGTCGTCCGCGAGAACGAGGTCCCGACGGTGTTCCTGGACGCCGTTCAGCGCTGAGGAGTCAGCTGGGGAAACCCGAAGCGCGCCAAGCGCCTTCGCCGGGATGAAGCGGCTTACGCAGCGAAGCGGCGTGATCGCCCCACCACGACGTACGCGGCTTCGGCTTCTCCGGCGCCTTCGCGGCCGACGCCGCGGCGACGACCGCCGTCAGCGCGGCCAGCTCGGCGTCGCTCGGATTTCCGCGGACCACCCTCAGCAGGGGCTTCTCGTCGCTGCTCACAGCGGGATGTTCCCGTGCTTCTTGGGCGGCAGCGACTCCCGCTTGTTGCGCAGCAGCGACAGCGCCCGCGCGACGTGCCCGCGGGTGTGCGCCGGCACGATCACCGAGTCGACATATCCCCGCTCAGCCGCCGCGTACGGGTTGAGCAGCGTGTCCTCGTACTCCTGGATCAGCTCGGCGCGCAGGGCGTCGACGTCCTTGCCCTCGTTGGCCGCGTTCGCCAGCGTCTTGCGGTGGACGATGTTCGCCGCGCCCTGGGCGCCCATCACCGCGACCTGCGCGGTCGGCCAGGCGAGGTTTATGTCGGCGCCGAGGTGCTTGGAGCCCATGACGTCGTACGCGCCGCCGTACGCCTTGCGCGTGATGATCGTGACCAGCGGGACCGTGGCTTCCGCGTAGGCGAAGATCAGCTTCGCGCCGCGGCGGATGATGCCGTTCCACTCCTGGTCGGTGCCCGGGAGGAAGCCCGGGACGTCGACGAAGGTGAGCACCGGGATGTTGAACGCGTCGCAGGTGCGGACGAACCGCGCGGCCTTCTCGGACGCGTCGATGTCGAGGCAGCCGGCGAACTGCGTCGGCTGGTTGGCGACGACGCCGACGCTTTGGCCGTCGACGCGGCCGAAGCCGACCAGGATGTTCGGCGCGAAGAGCTCGTGGACCTCGAGGAACTCGCCGTCGTCGACCACGCGGTTGATGACCTCGTGCATGTCGTACGGCGTGTTCGGGGAGTCCGGGATGAGCGTGTCGAGCTCACGGTCGGCGTCCGTGACGTTGTCGAAGAACCCGGCCGGCGCGTCGGACGGTTCGAAGACCGGCGCGTCGGAGAGGTTGTTCTGCGGCAGGTAGGAGAGCAGTTCCTTGACGTAGGCGATGGCGTCTTCGTCGTCGTTGCCCAGGTAGTGCGCGACGCCGGACTTCGTGTTGTGGGTGCGGCCGCCGCCGAGCTCCTCGAAGGTGACGTCCTCGCCGGTGACCGTCTTGACGACGTCCGGGCCGGTGATGAACATCTGCGAGGTCTCGTCGACCATCACCACGAAGTCGGTGAGCGCGGGGGAGTAGACGTGCCCGCCCGCGTTCGCGCCCATGATCAGCGAGATCTGCGGGATGACGCCGGACGCCTGCACGTTGCGCCGGAAGATCTCGCCGTAGAGGCCGAGCGAGACGACGCCTTCCTGGATGCGCGCGCCGCCACCTTCGTTGATGCCGACGATCGGGCGGCCGGTCTTGATGGCCAGGTCCATGACCTTGACGATCTTCTCGCCGTAGACCTCGCCGAGGCTGCCGCCGAAGACGGTGACGTCCTGGCTGAACACGCAGATCGGGCGGCCGTCGACGGTGCCGTACCCGGTGACGACGCCGTCGCCGTAGGGTCGGTTCTTCTCCTGCCCGAAGTTGGTCGAGCGGTGCCGGGCCAGCTCGTCGAGCTCCACGAACGAGTTCTCGTCGAGCAGCAGCTCGATGCGTTCCCGCGCGGTTTTCTTGCCCTTGGCGTGCTGCTTCTCCACCGCACGAGCCGAGCCGGCGTGCACGGCCTCGTCATAACGGCGATAGAGGTCGGCCAGCTTGCCCGCCGTGGTGTGGATGTCCGGTTCATCCTCGGGCGGCGTCCCGAGCGGCTCCGTCGCACTGCTCATGCCACGGGAGCTTAGCTACTTGCCGGTCACTTCGCGTGTGGCGTAGGCAACGTCCGACCGACCAGGCCGGATTCGTACGCCGCGATCACCAGCTGCGCCCGATCGCGGGCCGCGAGCTTGTGCAGCAGCCGGCCGATGTGGGTCTTCACCGTCGCGATGCCCAGGTGCAGCCGCGCCGCGATCTCGTCGTTCGACAGGCCCCGGGCGATCAGCGTCAGCACCTCTTGCTCGCGCGCCGTGATCCCGTCCAGGCGCGTGGTCACCGGGCCCGTCGGCAGCCGTGCGAACTCGGCCACCAGCCGTCGGGTCACCGACGGGGCGAGCAGCGCGTCGCCGGACGCCACGACTTCGATCGCCGTCAGGAGGTCCGCCGGGCGGGTGTCCTTGAGGAGGAAGCCGCTGGCGCCCGCGCGCAACGCCGCGTACACGTACTCGTCCAGGTCGAATGTCGTCAGCATCAGCACCCGGACTTCCGACGCGGCGCAGATCCGGCGGGTCGCCTCGATGCCGTCCATCGACGGCATCCGGACGTCCATCAACACGACGTCCGGGGCGAAACGTCGCGTCAACGCCACCGCCACCGCCTCGACGCCGTCGGACGCCTCGCCGACCACCTCCAGGCCCGGCGCGCTGTCCACCAGCACCCGGAAGCTGCCGCGCAGCAACGCCTGGTCGTCGGCGATCAGGACGCGGGTCATCGGGCCGCCGCCGTCTCGTACGGCAAGCGCGCGAACACGCGGAAGCCAGGAGCGCACGGGCTCGCCGAGAAGTCGCCGCCGTAGACGGCCACGCGCTCGCGCATGCCGATCAAGCCGTGGCCCGGGGTGGCCGGGCCGCCACGGCCGTCGTCGCGGACCTCGATGCTCACTTCGCCCTCGCTGCCCGTGACGCGGATGCGGCACGTCGTCGCGCCCGCGTGCTTGACCACGTTGGTCAGTGCCTCCTGCACGATCCGGTACACCGACTGGCCGACGCCGCCCGGCAGCTCGTCGAGACCCTCGACCGCGAGGTCGACGGACGGCCCCGCCAGCTCCGCGCGTTCGGCGAGCGCGCGCAGGTCGTCGAGCGTCGGGGCGGGGGCCAGCGCCGGGACGCCCGTGCCGTCGCGCAGCACGCCCAGCATGCGCCGCAGCTCGGCCAGCGTCTCGCGGCTGGTGTCTTCGATGACCCGCAACGCTTCCCGCGCCTCCGCGGGCTGCTCCGAAGCGACGTGGTTGCCGACGGCCGCCTTCACCGCGATGAGGCTCATGCTGTGCGCGACGACGTCGTGCATCTCGCGCGCGATCCGCAGCCGTTCCGCGGAAACCGCTTCCCGCGCGTGGTTTTCCCGCTCGGCCGCGGCGTACTCGCGGCGCCCGTGGACGGCGATGCCGAGCGCGAACCCGACGATCAGCGCCGACGCCCCGAAGTTGACGGTCGTGGCGGTGCTCGGGTTCGGCACCACGACCCCGACCAGGCCGACACCGAGCAGCCCGGCCACGAAACCGACTCGCGAGGCTCGGCTGCCCCGGTGCACGACGAAGGTGTAGAGCGCGCACCCGGCCGACACGACGGCGACCGCGAGCACCGGCCCGCCGATCGGCACGGCCGCCGCGGTCAGCACGAGCGCCAGGATGTAGGCGGGCCGCGGCCACCAGCGCCGCAGCAGGATCGGGGCGACGCTCGTCAGCATGATCGTCCAGCCGAGCCACGCGGGCAGCCACAGCGGCAGCGACCACGCCCCCGCGGCGAGGTTGCCGCCGGCCCCCACCGTGAGCACCAGGACCGCGAGCACGTCCAGCACCACGCGAATTCGCATGAAACGAACGTAATGCCGACGCGCGCGCCGCGCGTCAACCCTGGGTCGGACGCTCCGCGTACTGCTTCTTCACGGCCTCGACGTGCTCGGGCGTCCAGTCCGGCAGCTCGACACCGTGCGTCGCGGCGAACAGCTTGTCGAGCTGCTCGTGCCGCCTGGCCAGCTCCGCGACGACGTCGTCGGGCGCGGGTTCGGTGAACTCGACGCGGGTGCCTTCCAACGGCTCCTGGGTCACGTGCCAGCCGGGTTCGTCCGGGAGCAGCGCGCGGACCTCGTCGACCGGCTTCCAGACGAGGTCGCGGCGGAAGCGGATCGTGCCGTCTGCGAGCACTTCCCCGTGGCCGAGGCCGAATTCGTCCACATAGGACGCTATGCGGGCGTGCCAGTCCTTCGGCTGCTCGAAATCGCGGCCGGACAACCGCGCGTCGAGGGCTTCGAGGCAGACGTCCCAGCCGGCGGCGGTGCGGCCCGCGGCCAGCTTCGCGATCGCCGGGTCGCCGCGGCCGAACGTGTGCGTGAACTCCAGGAGGCTGCCGTCGCCGTCCGGCGAAATCAGCCAGCGCAGCGTGTCGTCGTTCCAGACGAAGGTGAACTCGCGCGGTGGGTCGACCGTGACGACCCGGCCGGTCGTCGAGTCGTCCTCGCCGGGGAAGGTGAACCGGATGTCGCCGCCATCGCGCAGTTCGACGTCGACCTTCGCCGGGAACCAGTGCGCCAGCTCGGCCGGGTCCGTGATGGCCCGCCAGACCTTCTCCGGCGCGTGCTTCAGGCGGCGTTCCAGCCGGAGGGCGGGGCGTTCCTCGTCGGTCAGCAGTTTCGCGGGCATGCCCGTATATAACCACTGAGGAATATACGGGTCAAGCTCCCCGGACGGCGGCCGCCGCGGCGGCGAGCTCCGGGTCGCTCGCGGCCTTGTCGAGCGAGGTCCGCAGCACCGAGCAGTACGTCGGCTCGGTCTCGGCGTAGCGCTTGCGGCCCGCGTCGGTGATCACCGAATAGACGCCGCGGCGGTCGTCTTCGCACAGGTCGCGGATGGTCAGACCGGCGTCTTCGAGGCGCGCGCACATCCGGCTGACCGAGCTCTGGTTGAGCCCGATCGCCTCGGCGAGCTCCTGCATCCGCAGGCCACCGCGCGGGCCGGCGACCAGCTTGCCGAGCGCGCGGTACTCGGACAGGCCGAGACCGTGCCGCCGTTGCAGCGCCTTCCCCAGTTCCTGCTCGACGCGGGCGTGCAGCACGAGCATGCGTCCCCAGGACTGTTCGTCGACGGTCATCTTTCCGCCTTCCTCTTGACACCAGCATAGTCCAGGGACAGTCTTTATATGTACATGCAAGTAACTGAGGGGACTGGTCATGACGCGGAACTTCCTCTTCCTGGTCGGCGCGGCGCGAGCCGGCGGGAACACGGAGATGCTGGCGCGGCGGGCGGCGAGGGAGCTGCCTCGCGACGCCGAGCAGCGGTGGCTCCGGCTGCCCGAGCTGCCGCTGCCGCCGTTCGAAGACCGCCGCCACGGCGCGGGCGAGCACCCGGCGCCGGGTGAGAACGAGCAGCTGCTGATGGACGCGACGTTCGCCGCGACGGACATCGTCATCGTGTCGCCGGTGTACTGGTACTCGGTCGCGGCGAGCGTGAAGCTCTACCTGGACTACTGGTCGGGGTGGATGCGGCTGCCGGTCGAGTTCAAGCCGAAGATGCGCGGCAAGTCGCTGTGGGGCGTGAGCGTCCTGAGCGAGACGGCGCGCGAGGCTCAGCCGTTGATCGGCACGCTGGAGCTGTGCGCGGAGTACCTGAGCATGAACTGGGGCGGCGTGCTGCTGGGGAACGGCAGCCGTCCCGGCGACGTGCTCCTCGACGCGGACGCGATGTCGGCGGCGTCGACCTTCTTCACCGGCGCGGATCTGGTAAACGCCTAGATCTTCGGTGGCAGAGTCCAGGGCATGCGAACGATGAAGATCGCCGCTCTGACCTTCTCTCTGGCGGCGGTGTGCGCGCCGGTCGCGCACGCCGCCGGCGCGCCGGTGCTAGCGGTCGCGGCCGTGTCCGCGAGCGGGGACGACGGCCACGTCCCGGCCGCCAGCCTGGACGGCGACCTCGGCACCCGCTGGTCGGCCGAGGGCGACGGCGCGTGGATCGAGTACGACCTGGGCTCGGCGCAGACCGTCGGGTCGGTGGCGCTCGCGTGGTACCAGGGCGACGCCCGGGTGTTCACCTTCGACGTCCAGGTCTCCGGCGACGGCTCGGCCTGGGCCACGGTGCTGTCCCGGCACGCGTCCAGCGGCCGCACCGCGGACTTCGAGGCCGCGGACTTCGCCGACACCGCCGGCCGCTACGTGCGGATTGTCGGGCACGGCAACACCAAGAACGACTGGACCAGCATCGCCGAAGCCCACGTCCTCGGCGCCGACGGCGGCAGCGGCGGGTCGTGCGCGTATCCGGCGGACGTGCTCGACCTCCGCAACTGGTACGAGGGCTTGCCGACCGGCCAAGCCGAAGATCCCACGGTGGTCAAGCAGCCGCAGCTCGCGACCTTCAAGGCCGACCCGTGGTTCGTCCCGACCGCCGATTGCGCCGGCGTGCGGTTCCGGGCGGCGGTCGACGGTGTCACCACCAGCGGCTCCGGCTACCCGCGTTCGGAACTGCGTGAGACGAAGGGTGCGGACCTGGCGAGCTGGTCGTCGACCTCGGGGACGTCGACGATGACGATCCGCGAGGCGATCACCCACCTGCCCGCTGGCAAGCCGCAGGTCGTGGCCGGGCAGATCCACGGCTCCAGCGACGACATCACGGTGTTCCGGCTGGAGGGCTCGAACCTCTACGTCACCAAGGGCGACGACGCCCACTACAAGCTGATCACCGGCGGCTACCAGCTCGGCACGGTGTTCGAGGCGAAGTTCGTCGTCTCCGGTGGTGCCGTCAAGGCGTACTACAACGGCACGCTGGTGACCACGATCAGCCAGAAGTTCTCCGGTGCCTACTTCAAGGCCGGCGCCTACACGCAAGCCAACTGCGGCAACTCCTCGCCCTGCTCCGCCGGCAACTACGGCGAAGTCGTGATCCACGACCTCGTCGTGACCCACACCTAAGCCAGGACGTCCGTCGCGATCAGGCGCAGGCCGCGGACCAAGTCGGCGCCCGAGGGTGCGCGGTCCGGGTCGATCAGCCACTGCAGCATCGCACCCGACAGGAGGGCCTGGTGCACGGTGCCGACGGCCCGGGCCTCGGCGCTGCCGTCGTCGAGGCCCTGGAAGAGGTTCGCCAGCCCGAAGCGGGCCAGCTCCAGGGCGTTCGCCAGCTGCGTGCGGACCTCGGGGTCCAGGTCCGGCTGCGAGTACGCCTCCATGCTCACCGCCCACATCCGGCGGTGCTCTTCGAACGACTCGATGACGCGGCGCCAGATCAGCTCGAACCGCTCGGCCGGTGACGCGCTCGCCGGCGTCTCGACCTGCAGCACCTTCGCCAGCGTCTCGCCCCACTCCTCGTTCGCCTCGATCAGCGCCGTGTTGAGCAGCGCCTCCCGCGAGCCGAAGTGGTAGCCGATCGCGGCCATGCTCACGTTCGCCGCCGAGGCCAGGTCACGCACGGTCGTGCGGGCGTAGCCCTTCTCGTTCAGGCAGCGCTTCGCGCCGGCCAGGAGTGCTTCCTTGTTGCCCATGGCCGGAGTCTAGCACGATCGCCTTAGGCGAACGTCTTGCGCGATCGCCCAAATCGCGGTTATGGTTCTCGGCATGACGAACCGACGAGTCCTCATCTCCGGCGCGAGCGTCGCCGGCCCCGCCCTCGCCTTCTGGCTGCACCGTCACGGCTTCACCCCGACGGTCATCGAACGCGCTCCCGAGCTGCGCGACGGCGGCTACGCGGTCGACTTCCGCGGCGCGTCGCTGCGGGTTCTCGACCGGATGGGCCTGCTGACGCAGGTCGAAGCCGCCGCGACGCGGATGGGCGACGTGACCTATGTAGACGGTGACGACCGGCCGCTGGCCGTCACGCCCGCGACGTTCCAGAGCGGCGAGCTGGAAATCCTGCGCGGCGACCTGTCGCGGATCCTCCACGACGCCACGAAGGACGACGTCGAGTACGTCTTCGGCGACTCGATCACCGGTGTCCTCGAGCGCGACGACGGCGTCACGGTGACGTTCGAACACGGCGAGCCGCGCGAGTTCGACCTGGTCGTCGGGGCCGACGGGCTGCACTCGAACGTGCGCTCGCTGGTCTTCGGCGACGAGTCGCGGTACCGCCGCGACCTCGGGTACTACGTCTCGATCTGCACCGTGCCGAACCACCTCGGCCTCGATCGCGCCGGCCGGTTCTACAACGAGCCGAACCGCACCGTCGGCGTCTACAGCGCGCGGGACAACACGGAGGCGAAGGCGCTGTTCTGGTTCGGCGCCGGCTCGCTCGACTACGACCACCGCGACGTCGAGCAGCAGCGGCGGATCGTCGAGGAGAAGTTCGGGGAGGTCGGCTGGGAGACGTCGAAGCTGCTCGACGCGATGCGTGAGGCGCCGGACTTCTATTTCGACTCGGCCAGCCAGATCGTGCTCGACTCGTACTCACGCGGCCGCGTCGCGCTGGTCGGCGACGCCGCGTACTGCGCCGCGCCGCTCTCGGGCATGGGGACGAGCCTCGCGATCGTCGGCGCGTACGTGCTGGCCGGCGAGCTGGCGGGCCGTGACCACGTCTCCGCGTTGGCGGCCTACGAACAGGAGATGCGCGGCTTCGTCGACGCTTGCCAGAAGCTGGCCCAGGGCAACGGGAAGTGGTTCGTGCCGCCGAGCCGCGGGTGGATCCGGCTGCGCAACCTCAACTACAAGCTGCTGCCGTACCTGCCGTGGCGCAAGATGATCGAGGAACTGCCGCTCAAGGCGGGCAACGCGATCACGCTCAAGGAGTATGCGGCGGCGCGGGCGTGACTCCGCGACGCTTCGCGATGCCGGCCATGTTCTCCTCGCCCCAGTCGCCCAGCGGCAGCAACGCGGTGTTCAACCGCTGACCCAGTTCGGTCAGCGAATACTCGACCTTCGGCGGGATCTCGTGGAACACCTCGCGGTGCACGACTTCGTCCGCTTCGAGTTCGCGCAGTGCTTGGATCAGCATCTTCTCGCTGATCCCGGTCACCTTTCGCTTCAGCTCCCCGAACCGCAGCGGCTCGGCGTGCAGCGCCCACAGGATCAGGGCCTTCCAGCGGCCGCCGACGACGTCGATCGCCGCGTCCAGCCCGCAGCGGTAGGTTCTCGCCAGCATGCAGGATCCTTACCTTTTGGTGGGTACCTGACTAAATAGTCGGTACTTGTCCATAGTAAAGCGCAAGGCCAGCATGATCCGCATGGGAGAAAGCAAGAAACAGGTGGGCGTGCTCGGCCTGGGGCGGATGGGCTCCGCCCTCGCCGGCGCGCTCTTGGGGGCGGGCCACGACGTCGTGGTGTGGAACCGGTCGCCGCTCAAGGCGGGGCCGCTGCTCGACCGTGGGGCACGCCTCGCGGCCACGCCGGCGGAAGCGGCCTCGGCGGACGTGGTGCTCAGTTGTCTGTCCACATACGACAGTCAGCGGCCGGTGCTCTCGGCGTGTTCGCCGAAGGTGCTGGTCAACCTCACTTCGGGGACGCCCGCGCAGGCTCGTGAGACGGCGTCGTGGGCAGCGTCGGCGGGGATCGAGTACGTGGACGGCGTGATCATGGCGGTGCCGCAGGGCATCGGGACCCCGCAGTCTCGGATTCTCTACAGCGGTCCGCCGTCGGTGTTTTCGGCGCAGCGCGAAGTGCTGACGGTGCTGGGGGAACCGGTGTTCCTCGGTGAGGACGCCGGGCTGGCGGCGCTGTACGACCTGGCGCTGCTGGGCATCATGTGGTCGACGATGGCCGGGTACCTGCACGCGCTGGCCCTGGTGGGGACCGAGGGCGTCGCGCCGTCGACGTTCACGCCGATGGCGACGTCGTGGCTCTCGGCGGTCGGCGGCTTCCTGCCGGGGATCGGCGCTTCGGTCGCCGGCGGCGACTACGAGACCGATGTGTCGGCGCTGGACATCAACGCGGCGGGGCTCGGTCTCCTGGTGGAGACGAGCCGTGCGCAGGGGATCGGCGCTTCCGTGCCCGCGGCGCTGCAGGAGTTGTTCGACCGCGCGGTGGCTTCGGGCCACGGTGCGCACGCGATCGCCAGTGTCATCGAGGAGATCCGGTGAAGTATTCGGGGAAGAAGGCCGTCGTCACGGGCGGCACGCACGGCATGGGGCTGGCGGTGGTGCGCGCGCTGCTCGACGGCGGCGCGGAGGTGCTGGCGACCGGCCGCGACGTGTCGGGGCTGGACCTGCCGGCGCACCTGCTGTCGTCGGACGCTTCGTCGTTGGCCGACATCGAGGCATTGGGGGCGTTCGCCGCCGAGAAGCTGGGCTCGCTGGACCTGGTGTTCATCAACGTCGGGTTCGCCACGTTGACGCCGTACGCCGAGGCGACGCCGGAGATCTACGACCGGACGTTCGACGTCAACGCGAAGGGCGCGTACTTCACGGCACAGCGGCTGGCCGGCTTGGTGCGGCCGGGCGGGTCGTTCGTGTTCACGACCTCGGTGGCGGCCGGCGCGGGGATCGCCGGAATGGGGCCGTATTCGGCGGCGAAGGCGGCGGTGCGGTCGTTCGCGCTGACGTACGCGGCCGAGCTGGCGCCGCGCGGGATCCGGGTGAACGTGGTCAGCCCGGGCTACACGGACACGCCGACGATGGGCGTGACCGGGGTGCCCGCGTCGGTGCTGGCGTCGTTCAAGTCGACCGGCGACGAGGTGACGCCGCTGAAGAGGCACGCGAGGGTGGAGGAAGTCGCGGCGGCGGTGCTGTTCCTGGCGTTCGAGGCGACGTTCACGACGGGAGCGGACCTCCCGGTGGACGGCGGCTTGGGACAGCGGCTGACGTTGCCGGCGTGACGATCGGCCCGGCGGGTTCGGCGAGGTGGACGGCCAGGCCTGTCGTGCCGGGTGCGTGATCCGCGCGCAGGACGAGGTCTTCGTCGTAGTCGCCGCCGTTCTGCGTCCGGAACGGGATCGGCTCCGCCGTCTCCAGCGTGGCCAGGCGCGTGCGCACCTGCTCGCGGGCTCGCGTGAACTGCTCGTCCGGCAGCCGGTCGGCGCCGTAGACCGGGACCGGCTCCAGTACCGACATCCCCGCGTAGAACAGCGTTCCGTGGTGCAGCGGGAACAGGATGTCGTTCAGCGGGCCGTTCACCCCGCGCGGGCCCATGGCCGGCTCGCGGGCGCCCGCGGTGAGCACCACCATCGCGCGCTTGCCCGCGAGCCGGCCTTCGCCGTAGCGCAACGTGCGGCCGTCGTCGGCGCGGACGCCGTAGCCGAAGCCCTTCACGAAGACGCGGTCGAACCAGCCCTTGAGGATCGCCGGCATTCCGTACCACCACAACGGGAACTGCACGACGACCGCGTCCGCCCAGTCGAGCTTCTCCTGCTCGGCCGCGATGTCCGGGCTGAGCTCGCCCCGCGCGTGCGCACGGGCCGACGTCGCCCCGACGACCAGCCGTTCGTCGCCGGCCTCGGCGCCGAAGTCGGCCGCGTCGACCACCGGGTTCCACTTCATCGCGTACAGGTCGGATTCCCGGACGTCGTGACCGAGCTCGCGCAGCGTCCGGAGCCCGTCGTCGCGGAGGGCCCCGTTCAGCGAGCGCGGCTCGGGATGCGCGAAAACCCACAGAACGTTCATGACCTCGATGGTCACGCGGACGGCCGTCACGATCGAGTGGCCTGATGGACAACATGTGCAAGAATCGAGCCATGGCCGAATTCGTGCACCCGGACCGTCACCACGTCGCCGTGCTGGTCAGGCACGGCATGCTCGTGATGGAGCTGGGCATCGTCCACCGGCTCTTCGGGCAGGCGCGCTCGGCGTCGGGCGAGCCGTTGTACGAGGTCGTGACCTGCACCCTCGAACCCGGCCCGGTCCGCACCGACTCCGACTTCACCATCCCGATCGACCGCGGCCCCGAGGTCCTCGCCGAAGCCGACACCGTGATCGTCCCGGCGTCGCTGGTCGAGTACGAGCCCCTGGCGCGCGTGCTGACCCCGCCCCTCGCGGCGGCGCTCGACCGGATCCCGGGGGACGCGCGGATCGCGTCGATCTGCACGGGCGCGTTCGTGCTCGCCGCGGCCGGCCTCCTCGACGGCCGCCGCGCGACGACCCACTGGCGCTCCGCCGACGACCTGCGGAACCGGTTCCCGGAGGTCGACGTCGACCCGGACGTGCTTTACACCGACGACGGCAACGTCCTGACGTCGGCGGGCGTCGCGTCCGGAATCGACCTGGTGCTGCACATGATCCGCCGCGACCACGGCGCGACCGTCGCCAACGAGGTCGCCCGCGGCACGGTGGTCTCGCCACACCGCGAGGGCGGCCAGGCCCAGTTCGTCCGACGGCCGGTGCCCGAGCCGAGCACGTCGTCGACGAAAGCGGCGCGCGCCTGGGCGCTCGAGAACCTGCACCGCCCGCTGACGCTGCGCGAACTGGCCGCCCGTGAGGCGATGAGCACCCGGACGTTCACCCGCCGCTTCCGCGACGAGGTCGGCATCTCGGCCCTGCAATGGCTGACGCAGCAACGGATCGAGCGCGCCCGCCAGCTGCTGGAAGAGTCGGACCTGCCGGTCGACCGCGTCGCGACGGAGGCCGGCTTCGGCACGGCGGCGTCGCTGCGCCAGCACTTCCAGGCCGCACTCGGGGTGTCCCCGAGCGCGTACCGCACGACGTTCCGCGGCGAACTCGCGATGCAGGCGGGCTGATCTCGTAGTCCGGGGCGATGGACTGGTACCGCGGCCAGAGCCGTTTCACCGACCCGGGCGCGCAGTCGTCGTGGCTCGACGGAGTTCCGCGCGACCTCGCGCCGGATCTGGACGTGCCGTTCCTGCGCGGCCTGCCGTACGCGCGGCACACCCTCGTGCTCGACCTCGCCGCCCTCACCAAGCCCGAGATGATCCTGTGGGACCTCTGGGGCGATCTCGACGACGCCCCCGTGCTCGCCCCGGACGCCGTCGCCCGCGCGGACGAGCTGGCCGAAGTCATGGCCGACGCGGACCTTGAGCAGCCGCGGGTGCTGTCCGAGGCCGAGGACCTCCGGGTGCCGCCGGTGATCCGCTCGGTCACCCCGCCGGGACCGCTCCCGGTCGAGGTCGTGCTTCGCTGACTTCGACGGCGGTCCGCACGAACCGCGCGATCCGCAGATCCCGCGCGCCCGCCGGCCAGCCGAGCGCGAGCGAGTACGGCGTCGCGTCGGCGACCGGCCGGTAGACGACATCGGTCCGCGGGTACCACTGCGCGACCGACGCCGGCAGCAACGCGATCGCCTGCCCGAGCGCGACGGCCTCCAGCAGCTGGGCGCTGTCGTGCACCACCGGCCCCGGGGTGACCGGGCCGCCGGTCACGTCCCGGCCCGACCAGTAGGCCCGGTCCACGGCCGACGCGTCCGGCCAGGACGGCGTCGCCCGGCCGGTGAAGTCCGCGCAGGTCAGCGAGGACCGGCCGGCCAGCTCGTGCCGCACCGGGAGCGCGGCGACCCGCGGCTCGGTGAACAGCACCTCGACGTCCAGCTCGCCGTGGTCGCCCGGACCGCCCAGCAAGACCTCGACGTCCAGGTCGCCGTGGTCGCCCGGACCGCCCAGCAGGACCACGTCGGCCCGGCCGTCCCGCAGCAGGGCGGCCTGGTCCCCGAACCCGCTGAGCCGGATCTCGACCGGGTCCGGGTGCCCGTCGGCGATCCGCCGCAGCAGTTCGGTGGCGACACCGGGTTTCGCGGCGACGACGAGCGGTCGCCGCGCCGCCCGGCGCGTGCGCCGGACCGCGGCCGTGACCGCGTCCAGTGCCTTGGCCGACTCCGCGAACAGGACGTTCCCGGCCGGCGTCAGCTCGACGTGCCGGCTCGTGCGTTCGAAGAGCTGGACGCCCAGCCGCCGCTCCATCAACCGGATCGCACGCGACAGCGGCGGCTGCGCCATCCCGAGCCGCTCGGCGGCGCGGGAGAAGTTCAGCTCCTCGGCGACTGCGCGGAAGTACCGAAGCTCACGGACCTCGACGTCGTCCATACCGCGAGGGTATCGCGGCGGAGTCCGTCGGTCTTTCCCTTTCTGTTGTGCGAATGGTGGTCTTGGTGTCGAGAATTCCACAAAGGACGGACAGTGATGACGGAGACTCCGCGACCCACGAGAGCCGCGCACGGCCGGTCGGGTGTCAAGGCGCGATGCCGTCGAGGGCCGCTCGGACCACCGCGTCCGGGGTGGGCGGGTCGAGCGGGCCCGTGTGCGGGAAGACCGCTGCCATCACCGAGGCGTGGCAGTAGCCGACCAGCATGGCCGCTGTCGCGTCCACTTCGGACTCCGGGCGCAGCCTGCCGAGGGCGCGTTCCTCCCTCAGGTACGTCAGCAGGCGATCGCGCCAGTAGCCGGATCGCTCGCTGATTTCCGCGAACCGCTCCAGCACCTTCGGCTGCCCGAGCAGGCCGCTGAACGCCGGGACGATCACCGCGTGCAAGGCGAGGCCGAACTCCAGGTGGCGGCGGAGGTTCCCCTCCAGCGTGCCTTCGCCGGCCACCGGCAGGTCGCCCAGCTCCGCTTCCGTCGTGCGCACGTGCTCCAGGAGGGCCCTGGCCACCAGCTCCTCCTTGTCGGAGAAGTGGTTGTAGAGCACGCCGTCGGCGACGCCCGCCATGCGCGCGATCTCGCGCACGGTCATCCCGGCCGTCCCGTGCGTGGCGATCATCTTCTGAGCGGTTTCGACCAGCAGGTCGTGCAGGGACTGGCCGTCCCGCTGAGCCGCGGCTTTCCTCGGTGACATCACCGCCATCGTAGAACCAGTGCCCTACGACCTCCTTCCCGTGACCAGCCACGCCGCCCCGCGCAGGCGGACCGCGTCCGGGCCCGCGAACGGCTCGAGCGCCGCCGTGAGGGCTTCGGTCGCCTTGGCCGCGGTCGAGGCGTCGACCAGGCCCAGGTGGTGGCGGACCGGGCCCCAGCCGGCGATGAACCGCGCCGCGTCCGGGACGTCGCGGCCCCAGACCTGGCCGGCCTCGACGCGGGTGCACACCACGTCCTCGAAGCCGGCTCCGGTCAGGACCGCCGTCGTCCGGTCCGGGTCCGCGAACGACGTCGGGCCGCTGCCGTCCGGGCCCGTGGGCTGGGGCAGGTACTCCGCCATCGCCCCGAACACCGTGCCGAGGTCGGTGCCGGAGAGCGCCGTCATGCAGAGGAACGCGAGCCGCCCGCCGGGGCTCAGGGCCCGCCGGACGTTGGCGAAAGCCGCCACCGGGTCGGCGAAGAACATCACCCCGAACCGGCTGATCGCCAGGTCGAACCCGCCGTCGGCGAACGGGTGCACCTGGGCGTCACCCTGTTCGAAGGTCACGTTCGGCACCTCCGCCGCCCGCGTCCGCGCGGTCGCGAGCATCGGCCCGGACAGATCGACGCCGGTCGCGGACCGGGCCCGCGCCGCCGCGAGCCGCGTCAGCTGCCCGTTGCCGCAGCCGATGTCGAGCACCCTGTCGTCCCGGCCCACCTGGTCGAGCACGTAGTCGTTGAACCCGCTGTTCACCGCGTCGTAGCGGTCGGCATGCGAAGCCCAGTGCTCCCCTTCGTAGCCGTTCCACGCCTCGGCCTGCGCGGTGTTGACGATCCCGGTCATCCCCATCCCCTTCGTTGTGAACACACGTTCATGAACACATGTTCATGGTCGCGAAGACCGCGGCGCCTGTCAAGGCATCGGCCACCCGCTGCCGGATGTCGGCCAGGTGGCAGATCTTCCGGCCGGGCGATCGCGGAAGACTTCCCCTCAGTGAGGCAAACCGCCTCCGACCAGCACAAAGGAGCTCAAAATGGCCGACGTCTTCGCCAACATGTCCATGTCCCTCGACGGCTTCGTCGCCGACCCGCAGGACCGCATCGATCACCTGTTCGGATGGTTCGGCAGCGGTGACGTCGAGGTGCCCACCGCCGTCGAGTGGGCGACCTTCAAGACCTCCGAAGCCAGCGCGAAGATGCTTCGCGACGCCATGGACAACGTGGGCGCGTTGATCGCCGGCCGCCACCTGTTCGACATCACCCAGGGCTGGGGCGGGCAGCACCCGATGGGCGTGCCGGTCTTCGTGGTCACCCACGAGCCGCCGGCGGACTGGCCGCACCCGGACGCGCCGTTCACCTTCGTGACCGACGGCGTCGAAAGCGCCGTCGAGCAGGCCAAGAAGGTCGCCGGTGACAAGAACGTCGCCGTCGCCAGCACCAAGATCGCGCAGCAGTGCCTCAACCTCGGCCTGCTCGACGGCATCCAGGTCGACCTCGTCCCGGTGCTGCTCGGCTCCGGCGTCCGGTTCTTCGACGACCTCGACGCGACCACCACGCTGACCGGTCCCGAGGTCGTCGAAGGGACCGGTGTCACGCACCTCTCCTACCGGGTCGAGCGAGGAGCGTGACGTGCAGCGCGGCGAGCCGGGCGGGATCGGCGATCACCTCGTACGCCGCCACCCGCTCGCCCTCGACCGTCACCGCGAGGGCGAGCACCAGCCGCCCGCGCGGGGCCACGACGACGCCGACCGCGCCGTCCACCAGCGCCGTTTCGGCGAAGTGAGCCCGTTTTCCGAACACCTGCGTCTCGTCGGCGACGGCACGGGCCCCGCGTGCCTCGAGCGCCGCTCCGGCCGGCAGCGCGGCGGCGTCGGCGTGCCGGACGACGTCCGAGGCCAGCACGGCCAGGAGCTCGTCGAGGTCTCCGCCGCGGGCCGCGGCGAGGAAGGCGTCGACCACTCGGCGGTGTCGCGCCAGGTCGGCCGGCGGCAGCGGGGACGTGCCGCGGACGCGGTGCCGCGCACGGCTCGCGAGCTTCTTCGCCGCGACCGGCGTACGGTCGAGCACCGGCGCGATCCGGTCGAACGGCACCGCGAACAGGTCGTGCAGCACGAACGCGATCCGCTCGGCAGGGCCCAGCGCGTCCAGCACGACGAGCAGCGCGCGGCCCACCGAGTCGGCCAGCTCGACCTCGCCCGCCGGATCGGCGTCGGCCGCGAGGTCCGGGACCACCTCGAACGGGTCCTCCCGGCGAGCCTTCCGCGTGCGCAGGGCGTCCAGGCAGACGCGCGAGACGACCGTCGTCAGCCAAGCCGCGAGGTTGTCGACGGAGTCCGCGCGGTTCAGGCGCAGCCAAGCCTCCTGGACGGCGTCGTCCGCTTCGGCCGCCGAGCCGAGCATCCGGAAGGCCAGCCCGCGCAACCGCCCGCGTTCGGCCTCGAACTTCCCGGTCAGCTCGTCCATCGGTCACCTTTCGCCCGCCTTCGCCGTCGCACTGACGACGGATCGCCGCGACCAGAGGTGACCGATGAGCTTGCTGACCCCGCCGAAGTGGCCGGCTACTCGGGGCACCACACCGCCAGCTCGCTGCCGCCGGGTTCGCGGAAGTGGAAGCGTCGCCCGCCGGGGAAGCCGAACGGCTCCTTCGTCACCCGCCCTCCCGCCGCTTCGACCGCGACGCGGGCCGCCACCAGGTCGTCCGTGCGGATCGTGACCAGGGGCGCGCTGGACTGCTCGGCCGCGTCGGCCTGGAAGCCGAAAGTGAGACCGGGCGCGCGGACGTCCGAATACGTCGGCCCGTACGGCGTCACCTCCCAGCCGAAGGCGCGCGCGAAGAACTCGCCGGACGCGGTGGCCGACGTGGACGGGAACTCGGCGAAGTCGACTTCGTACATGCCGCCGACGCTAGCGGCGACCACCGACAAAACCGCGCGAGCGAGCCAGCGCCAGCCCGCCGAGCGCCGCGGCGACCACGCCGATCACCAGCGCCGCCCAGCCGCCGACGATCCCGTATCCGGTGCCGGGACCGCCCTTGGCCATGGCCACGACGACGGCTCCGCCTGCCGCGCCCGCCACTCCCGCGGCCAGCGCGACCGCGGCACCCCGGCCACGGGTCAGGGCCAGCCCGCCGGCGACCACGCCGGCCAGCCCCACCAGCGCGGCCACCACGGACCACACACGTCCCGGCGTCAAGGCATAACTCGTGACAGCTGCTGCAACCATGGCGTACTCCTTCTTCGGTGTCCGGGAAGGATGGCCGCCGGACCCGCCGCCCGTCGTCGTGCGGGCGCGGGCACTTCCCGCTGCCGCGGCCGCCGCAGGAACCGGGGATCTACCGCGGGCGCGGTAGCCGGCGAATGCTCTTCACGCCGGATTCGCCGCCCGGAACCTCCGGTTAGGGTGCGGGGATGAGGGTCGTGGACGGAGTGATCGCCGTGGGGGTGGCGGCGGCCCTGCTGGTCGCCGGGCTCTCCGCGCGGCACGTGCCGACAGACCTCGACCCCCTGGGCTACGCGTTCCTGGTGGCAGGCGGACTCGCGTTGGCGGCGCGCCGCCGGGCGCCGGTCGTCGTGCTGGCGGTGACCGCGGCGTGCGCACTCGGCTACCAGGCCGCGGGATTCGAAGTGCCCGTCGTCGCCTACCTGTTCGCGGTGTACGCGGCGGTCCGGGCGGGCCACCGCGTCGCCGCGGTGGTGGCTTCGGTGCTCATGCTGGGCGCGGTTCCGTTCGCGATCCTGGCCTCGGGCCTGCACACCACCGGCGAGGCGTTCACGCAGTCCCGCGACGTCCTCCAGCTGGCCTGGCTGATCGCCGCCGGCGCGGCGGGGGAGGCGCTGCGCCAGGCCGAGCGCCGCGCCGACGAGGCCGAACGGACCCGCGAAGAGACCGCGCGGCGGCGGGCCGACGAGGAGCGGCTGCACATCGCGCGGGAGCTGCACGATTCGCTCACCCACCAGATCTCCGTCATCAAGCTGCAGGCCGAAGTGGCCGTCCACCTGGCGGGCAAGCGGGGCGAGGACGTGCCGGAAGCGCTCCTGGCGATCCGCGACGCCGGCCGTGAGGCGGCCCGGGAGCTGCGCGCGACGCTGGAAGCGTTGCGCGACGACGACCCGAACCCGCCGCGCGGGCTCGACGACGTCCCGGAACTCGTGGACCGCGCCCGGTCCACCGGTCTCGACGCGCACTTGACGATCGAAGGCCGCCGCGAGGACGTGCCGGCGGCGGTCGGCCGGACCGCCTACCGGATCGTCCAGGAGTCGCTGACCAACGTCGCCCGGCACGCCGCCGCGGCCACCGCGTCGGTCCGGATCGACCACCGGCCCGGCACCCTGGTCGTCCGGATCGACGACGACGGCGAGGCCACTGTGGACACCGCGCCGGAGCCGGGCGTCGGCCTGCTGGGGATGCGCGAACGCGTCACGGCCCTCGGCGGCCGGCTCCGGGCCGAGCCGCGCCGCGAAGGCGGGTTCAGCGTCGAGGCCGAGCTTCCCGTGGGCCACCCGGCATGATCCGCATCCTGCTGGCCGACGACCAGCCGCTCATCCGCAGCGGGTTCCGCGCGCTCCTCGACGCCGAAGACGGCATCGAGGTGGTGGCCGAAGCCGCCGACGGCGGCGAGGCCGTGGCGCTCGCGCTCGAGCACCTGCCGGACATCGCGCTCCTCGACGTCCGGATGCCGGGGGTCGACGGCATCGAGGCGACCCGCCGCATCGCCGCGGAGCCGGCGCTGGCCGCCGTGCACGTCGTCATCCTGACCAACTACGGCCTGGACGAATACGTCTTCGAAGCCCTGCGCGCCGGGGCGGCGGGGTTCCTGGTCAAGGACATCCGGCCGGAGGACTTCCTGCACGCCGTGCGCGTCGCCGCGCGGGGCGACGCGCTGCTCGCGCCGTCGATCACCCGCAAGCTGATCGACCGGTACGTGACTCAGCCGCCCGTGCCGGGCGCGGGCCTGGCGGAGCTGACCAACCGCGAACGCGAGGCCGTCGCGCTGGTCGCGCGCGGCTTGTCCAACGACCAGGTCGCCGCCCGGATGGTGATCAGCCCGCTGACCGCGAAGACCCACGTCAACCGGGCGATGGTGAAGCTGCGGGCGCGGGACCGGGCCCAGCTGGTGGTGTTCGCCTACGAGTCCGGGCTGGTGCCTCAGAGCCCTCAGACCGGGCGGCCCGCGCCCGCGTAGTCGTCGCCCTTCGAGTGGTACGTGTGGATCTGGATCGCCTGGCCCTCGGTCGGCGCGTTGATCATCAGGCCGTTGCCCAGGTACAGCCCCACGTGGTGGATGCGCGTCGCCGGGCTGCCGTAGAACACCAGGTCGCCGAGGCGGGGCTCCTGCGACGCCGGGACCGGCGGGAGCGCCCGGAACTGGCTGTCCGCCGTTCGCGGCAGGTTCACGCCCGCGCTGTCGTACGACGCCTTCGTCAGGCCCGAGCAGTCGAAGCCGGCCGCGCCCGCGTCGGGGCCGTTGCCGCCCCAGACGTACGGGAGGCCGAGCTGGCCCAGGGCGAACCGGGTCGCCTGGACCCGCGGCGACGAGGCCGACGCCGGGTCCAGGGAGAGCGTCGCGTACAGCTGGGCCATGCCGAGGACGCGCTGGCGGAAC
This sequence comes from Amycolatopsis sp. NPDC005961, assembly GCF_040629235.1. Classification (NCBI taxonomy): domain Bacteria; kingdom Bacillati; phylum Actinomycetota; class Actinomycetes; order Pseudonocardiales; family Pseudonocardiaceae; genus Amycolatopsis; species Amycolatopsis sp. NPDC005961. Next base: position 82,853 of record NZ_JBEXVF010000005.1, read on the forward strand.
AGCTCCGTGTCGCCGCCCGGGTGGTACGCCGCGATCGCCTTCCACCATCCCGGGCCGGCGCCGAGGTCCGTGCCGCCCGCGCACAGGGCGCGTCCGGCCGCGACCGGCGCTTCGCCGCCGTACTTCTTGGCCTGCGCCGCGGTCAGCCCGAGGAGGTTGCCGCCGCCGCGGCCGTGGTTCGACGCCGCCGAGCCGACGCCCGCCAGCGTGACCCACGAGAGGTGGCACGACGGGTCTTCGCTCCGCAGGGTCAGCTCGCCGTTCGCGTAGCCGATCAGTGCGGCCGCCGGGATGTCGAGGGGCCCGGACAGCTGGTCGGCCCACTGCTGGAGCGGGCTCTTGCCGCCTTGGCCGGACGCGCCCTGGCCCGGCTCCTGCGCCTTCACCGGCGCGCTGACCTCGAGGACCGACGGGCCCGACGCCGCGTCGCGCGCCACCGGCAGGGGAGCCGGGGCGGCCGCGGGCTCGGGCGACCGGTCGGCCAGCAGCCAGCCCGCGGCCACCAGACCCGCGACGAGCGGGAGCGCGACGAGGCCGCGCAGGGCCGCACCACGAGCCCAGGAGGTCGGCTTGGTCGTCACGGGGTCCAACTTAGAAGAGCGCACCTCTTAGTGAACGACTGAGTAGCTTGCACGTTAGGGGGACTCCCATATGGTGGACACATGGCAGAGATCGACGCCGCCCGGCTGACCGCGGCGCTCAAGGATCGGTACGCGAAGATCGACGTCGTGGAGCGCACCGGGTCCACCAACGCCGACCTGCGGAAAGCCCTGGACGACGGCGCCGCGGACCGGACCGTTCTGCTGGCCGAGGAGCAGACCGCGGGGGTCGGCCGCCGGGCCCGGACGTGGAGCTCGCCGAAGGGCGCCGGGCTGTACCTCAGCGTGGCGCTGCGGCCGGGCGTCCCGTTCACGGCGCTGGGCTCACTCTCCGTCGTCGCCGGGCTCGCCGTCCGGGCGACCGCGGCCGGCGTCGGGGTCGACGCCGTGCTGAAGTGGCCCAACGACGTCCTCGCCGGTGGCGCGAAGTGCGCCGGGATCCTCGCCGAGGCCGTCGCCGGGGACCCGCCGTCGCTCGTGCTCGGCATCGGCCTCAACGTGCTGCCGCTCGGCGACGTCCAGCCGGGCCCGGGCGGCCTGCCCGCGACGTCGCTCGCCGAGCTGGGCGCCACGGACACCGACCGGACCGACGTCGCGATCGCGCTGCTCACCGAGTTCGACGAGCTGGAGAAGCGCTGGCGGCTCGCGGGCGGCGACCTCACCGAAGCCGGCCTGCTGGGCGACTACCGCGCCCACTGCGCGACCCTCGGCCAGGACGTCGAGGTGCAGCTGCCGGACGGGACGTCGCTCGTCGGCCGCGCGGCCGACATCGACGCCGCCGGGCAGCTCCAGGTCGACATGACCGGCGGCCAGCGGCACACCGTGTTCGCAGGTGACGTGGTCCACGTCCGCCCGGCCTGATTCTTCGGGGCGTTGCACTCACCGGCCGGGCGTCTCGCCGGTACGGTGAAGCGACATCGCCGCACCGACCTTGGGAGCGTCCGCCGTGGCTTATCCGGACGATTTGCTCAGCGAGCAAGAGCACGTCGTGGTGCACAGTCACCCGCACTTCAAGATGCTGATCTTCCCGATGCTCGCGTTCCTGGTCACCCTGGGCGCGGGTATCTGGCTGGCGATCCTCGCCAAGGACGCCGGCTCGCCGTGGAACACGGTCGGGCTGATCGCCATCGGGGTCGTCGCCCTCGTGCTGATCGTGTGGCTGTTCCTGGCACCGCTCGTGCGCTGGCGCACCACCCACTTCATCGTGACCACCGACCGCCTGATCGCCCGTGAAGGCGTCCTGAAGCGCACCGGCATCGACATCCCGATGGGCCGCATCAACAGCGTCCAGTTCGAGCACGACCTGCTGGACCGGGTGTTCGGCTGCGGCACGCTGATCATCGAGTCGGCGTCGGCCGAGCCGCTGCGGTTCGAGGACATCCCGCACGTCGAGAAGGTGCACACGGTGATCTACCGCGAGGTCAACGACAACCCGTACGACGACTACCGGGCGGGCGGCCAGGCCCCCGGTCCCCAGCAGACCGAGCCGCTGCCTCCCCAGGGCGGGCACCCGCCCCGCGGCGACCGACGCCGCTGATGGGCACGCGCGAACTGGGCCTGCCGGAGCGGGTCCCCTCGACGGGTGAGCTGCCGGAGCGGGTCACGATCTGGGAGGTCGGCCCCCGGGACGGCCTGCAGAACGAGAAGACGATCGTCCCGGTCGAGGTCAAGCTGGAGTTCCTCGACCGGCTCGCGGGCGCCGGCCTGACGACGCTCGAAGCGACGAGCTTCGTGCACCCCAAGTGGGTGCCGCAGCTGGCCGACGCCGAGCAGCTGCTGGCCGGGCTGGAGCGTCGCGCGGGCGTCCGCTACCCGGTGCTGGTGCCGAACGAGAAGGGCCTGGACCGGGCCCTCGACGCCGGCGTCGAGCACATCGCGATCTTCGCCAGCGCGACCGAGACGTTCGCGCGGAAGAACCTCAACTCGTCGCTGGACGAGCAGTTCGCGATGTTCGAGCCGGTCGTGACGCGGGCCCGGGAAGCCGGCCTGGACGTGCGCGGCTACCTCTCGATGTGCTTCGGCGACCCGTGGGAGGGTGCCGTGCCGGCGAAGCAGGTCGCCGACGCCGGCCGCCGCCTGCTGGAGATGGGGTGCTCGCAGCTGTCGCTGGGCGACACCATCGGCGTCGCGACCGCGGGCCAGGTCGAGAACCTGGTCGGGCTGTTCGGCGATGTCGGTACTTTGGCCGTGCACTTCCACGACACCTATGGTCAGGCTCTGGCCAACACCCTGGCGGCGCTCCGATGTGGAGTGTCGACAGTGGACTCTTCGGCGGGCGGGCTCGGCGGTTGCCCGTACGCCGAGTCGGCCACGGGGAACCTGGCCACCGAAGACCTGGTGTGGATGCTGGACGGCCTCGGGGTGGCCACCGGCGTCGACCTGGACACGCTGGTGGCGGCCAGCGCGTGGATGGCGGGACAGCTCGGCCGCCCGAGCCCGTCCCGCGTGGTGGCCGCGCTCAGCTGACCTCGCCCGCAGCCGCACGCCAGGCGTGCGGTATCAAGGGGGACCGGCAGCGCCGCGGCCGCGTCGAACAGAGTGCCCGCGGGCACCGACCGAGCCGGAGGATGTGTGTGACCGAGCCTTCCGAGGCGGGCTCCGAACCGGTCGAGGCCGACCTCGACACCGGGCCGATCCGGCTGCCCGGGTACGGCTTGACGGATTCCGGCGCGTTCGAAGAGGCGCCGACACCGCCCTCGGGCAACCCCGCGGCGTGGCCGCACGCGGTGTCGCCGCTGCTCCCGCCGTTCCAGCTGCCGCCGGCCCCGCCCGCTCCCGTCCCGTCGGCGCCCGTTCCACCGGCACCCGCCGGGCCGCCTCCGCCGGTGGCCGGCCCGCCGCCGAACCCGGGCTCGCCCGCGCCGCTGCCCGCGCTCGGCTCGCCGCGCATGGAGCGGGAAAGCGTTGTCGCGCTGTTCCTGGTGCACATGTTCCCGATCGGGCACCTGCCGGTGGCCATGGACCGGCCGGCGTTGCAGCTGCCGCTGCCCGAGGATCCGGAGGGCTTCGGCCCGAACGACCACCCGGACGCCCGGCTGATCTTCGACGACCAGGCGCTCACCAACGTCACCGCCGGGTTCCGCCGTTCGCCGACCGCGCCGCCGCGGCCGGTGCCCCGGCACCTGACCGACGGGTATGTCCCGTATGCCCGGGCGACGCAGGCCGTCTGGATCCGCCGGTTCGTCCTCGGGCACAGCGAGCTGGGGCCCGAGTACGCGTGGCCGCCGGGCGACCACTACCCGGAGGGCGGCATCGAGCCGGCCACGCCGGTGATGGTCCCGATGAACACCGTGCTCGACCGCTTCGGCCCGGCGTACGGGCGCGTGTTCTTCGCCGACGGCACGCCGTTCGCGGAACGCTCGCTGCCGCCCGGGATGCTGGACGCCGAATACCGCCGGTACGTCGTCGTGCGCGCGGTGCCGATGTGGCGTTCGGAGACGGCGAACTGGTTCGGCCAGGTCGGCGGTGGCGTCCGGTTCCGGGCCCTGCTGGCGGCCGACGAGCTCGTGACCCTCGGCTACCTCGCCGAGGCCAAGGGGGATGAGGACTGATGAACACGCAGTCGATCCAGCGCTGGCTGGGCGTGCTGGGCGTGCCGCCGGAGGTCGTCTCGCTCGGCGCCGAGGTCGACAACGCCTGGTGCCTGATGCAGGGCGAGGACGAGGCGTGGGAGGTCTTCTGGCGGGAGCAGGGCAACCGCTACGACTGGGCGCGGTTCACCAGCGAGCAGGTGGCGTGCCACTACCTCTTCGGCCGGCTGGCCTGGGCGCAGGTCGCCCGCGGCGCCGTCGGCCTGCTGCCCGGGTCGTGACCCGCACGACCCGGGCAGGCGGGTCAGCTCACGGCGTAGGTGAAGATGTGCGCCGCACCGGCGCCCGTGGACGTCGGCAGGGTGAGTGACTTGACCCGCTTGGCCGGGTCGAGGGCGATCGGGGCCGTCGCGAACAGGTACGACGTGTAGGGCCGCTGCAGCCGGAACATGTACCTCGGGAACGCCGAGTTCACGTACGGCACCGACGCGACGACCGTGTTCCCGAACTGAGGCGTTTCCTCGCCGCCCCGCAGCAGCCACTCCGACAGGCCGAGCGCGCCCTGCTGCGTCGAGCCGTCGGTGTAGGTGACCGTGACGCTGCCCTGCGCGTCGCCGCCGGTCGCCGAACCGAGGAACGACAGCTTCGTCGCGCCCGCCGGGGCGTCCACCGCAAGCGTTTGCCCTGAGGCGATCACGTTGTCCGGCGACCCCGGCGGGCTCGACGGCCACGTGAACTCCCGCACCTTCGCACCGGGCTGGATGCCGCTCGCGGCCAAGCCCTGAGCCGAATAGGCGAACTGGCCGGGGTAGAGGTCCGTCTCGCCGAAGTCGCCGTACTGGACGAACCGATCGTCCGTGACGCCGACGTTCGTGTTGGCCGCGGGCAGCGTCCCCGGCTTCCCGACCGTCACCGGCAGGTACGCGGGCACCGGCTGCCCGGTGAACTCCACCGGCACACTCGTGTAGGCGTCCGGTGTCCCGGCGGCGGCCGCGACGCGGACTTGCTGCGACGCGGTCCCGTTCGGGCCCACCGCGAGCGTGCCGCTCGACGGCGTCACGGTGATCCCGGCCGGCGGCTTCGCCCGCCAGGTCACCTTGCCCTGGCCGGTGATGCCTTCCGCGATCACGGTGGCGGTGGTCGCCGAGCCGGGAGCGACGACGATCCGGCCCGGCCCGACGCGGCCGCGCACCGGCACCTCGCCGTCGCGGAAGGACGGCGGCGCGTCCGAGGCCTTCGAGCCCCACGACGTCGGGGACGCGCCGAGCGTGAAGTCGAGCCGGCCGCCGTTCACCGCGAAGGACTCCGGCAGCCACGGCTTCGTGCTCGACTGGCCGTTCACCTTCAGGCTCTTCACGTACTTCACCGAGCTGGACGCGCCGGGCGCGGTGATCGTGGTCCGCTGCCCGGTCGCCCGCGTCAACGTGATCTTCGGGAACATCGGGCTGGCCAGCACCATTTCGGCGCGGCCGGGCGCTTCCGGGTACATGCCGAGTGCGGCGAAGACGTACCACGCCGACGTCGCGCCGAGGTCGTCGTTACCGGGCAGGCCGTCCTCGGTCGGCTTGAACAGCAGCTCGGCCGAGCGGCGCACGATGTCCTGCGTCTTCGACGGCGCGCCCGCGTACGCGTACTCCCACGGCACCTCGAACGACGGCTCGTTGGACATGAACGCGTACGGCGAACTGGCGTCGCTGTTCAGCTTCGTGAAGAAGAAGTCGAGCCGCTTCTTCACGGCGTCGTCGCCGCCCATCGCGTCGAAGAGCCCGCGGACGTTGTAGGGCACCATCCACGTGTACTGCGCCGCGTTCCCTTCCTGGTAGCGCATTTCCTCGTACTTCGCAGGGTCGAACGGCGACAGGAACCGACCGTCGCGCAGCCGGGTCTGCAGGTAGCCCGTCGCCGGGTTGTAGACGTTCTCCCAGTACTGCGCGCGGGTCATGAACTGCTGGTAGGTGGTCTTCTGGCCGAGCCGCTGGGCCAGCTGGGCGATGCCGAAGTCCGCGGTCGTCTCTTCGAGCATGTCCGAGACGTTGTTCGGGTGGTAGCCCAGCGCCTGGTAGTCCGACAGGCCCGGCCGTTCGAGGGCGCGCTCGCCCGCCTGCTGGACGTGGGTGGCGCCGTTGACCATCGACTTCAACGCCTGGGCCGCGTCGAAGTCCGTGGCGCCGAAGGCGTACGTGCTGGCGATGATCGAGTGGTACGGGTCGCCGCCCATCACGCCCATGAAGTCGTTGTTCTGCGACCAGCGGTCCCAGATCCCGCCGGCCTGGTTCGCCTGGTTGAGCATCGACTGCGCCATGTCGGCGGCCTCGTGCGGCGCGAGCATCGAGAGCAGCTGGACCTCGTCGCGGTAGGTGTCCCAGCCGGAGAAGTTCGCGTACTGCGCGTGGCCCGGTTTCGTGCGGTGGATCGCCTTGTCGAAGCCCGCGTAGCGACCGTCCACATCGGAGAAGACGTTCGGCTGCAGGAGAGTGTGGTAGAGCGCGGTGTAGAAGGTGCGCGTGGCCGCGTCCGTGCCGCCTTCGACGGCGATCTGCCGGAGCCGGTCGTTCCACGTCCGGCGCGCGTTGTCCTTGATGGTCTCGAAGGAGTCGTGACGCTGTTCGAGCGCGGCGTTGAGTCGCGCGCCCTGGGTGTCCACATAGGACAAACCGACGCGGACCTGGACCGGCTTGGCGGGGTCGAAGGTCAGGTAGGCGCCGGAGCCGCCGTCGGCGGTGACGACCTGCTTGTCCCACCTGTCCTTGCTCAGGTCACCGCCGCGGGCGCTGGTGCCACCGGGCGTCACGGTCGCGTCCTGCCAGGTCCCGGACGTCGCGAACGGCTGGTCGAAGGACGCCGAGAAGTAGACCTTGTACGTGTTGGGGCCGCGGCAGAAGTGGCCGCTGGAGACCCAGCCTTCGACGGTGCGCTTCGCCGGGTCGACGGTCACCGAGGCGTCGTCGCTGCCCATCGCGGACTGCGCGACGTCGATGAGCAGCGTGGCGGGCGAGTTTTCGGGGAAGGTGAAGCGGCCCATGCCGGAGCGCTGGGTCGCGGTCAGCTCGGTGGTGATGCCGGAGTCCGTCGTCACCTTGTAGTAGCCGGGGGACGCGGATTCGTTCGGGTGGCTGAAGGTGGGGAAGTACGGCGTGGCGTCCTTCGCCGGTGACGTGGTGATGTTCCCGGCGAAGGGGAGGAACGGGACGTCGCCGGCCGCGCCACCGCAGCCGGCGCCGTTGAAGTGGGTGAGGCTGAAGCCGCGGAGCCGGTTCTCTTCCCACGCGTAGCCGCCGTCGCGGTCGCGGGCGTAGTAGCGGCCCTGCCCGGCGGGCGGCTTGGGCTGCAGGGGAGTGTCGGGACTCCACTGCACCATGCCGAAGGGGACGTCGGCGCCGGGGAAGGTGTCACCGGCGTAGGTGTTGGTTTCGGGGGTGTCGCCGGCCTCGGCGCCGACGAACGGGTTGACGTAGGCGGCGAGGTCGGTCGCGTGAGCGGCGGCTGCCGGAGTGGCTGGGCCGGTCGTGATGGCCGTGAACAGGGGAATGACCAAAGCCGCGGTGACGACTCTGCGCATGCTCTTCCTCCCGGGGTGAGTGGGGCACCCGGGGCTGACAACGTTGTCAGGGAGCAGGGGTGACCCGGCGAGCACTGGGAGTGAACCACCGGTGGTTCAGACCGGTCAAGAAGTGCCCGCCGAGCGGCCTATCCGGTTACCTCTTGAGGATCCCCAGGACGTCCTCGTGCAGCAGGCCGTTCGTCGACAGCGCGCTGCCGTTGTCGTACCGGCCCGAGCCGTCCAGGTCGCTGAAGCGGCCGCCCGCCTCGGTGACGATCACCTGGGCCGCCGCGACGTCCCACGGGTTCACGATGCACTCCGCCGCCACGTCGAGCGCGCCCTCCGCCACCAGCACGTGGTGCCAGAAGTCGCCGAACGCGCGGGTTTCCCAGCACGCGTCCACCAGGTCCAGGTACTTCTCGCGCGAGTGGTACTCGGTCCACGAGTTCAAGTCCGTCGTGGACAGATAAGCGTCCGAAAGGGACGACACGCCGGAAACCGACAGCTGCCGCGTTCCGGCCGAATCGCTGGAGAACGCGCCGGACCCGGCAGCCGCCCACCAACGGCGGCCCAGCAGTGGCGCGCTGATCATGCCGACCACCGGGTCGCCGTCTTCGACGAGGGCGATCAGGGTCGCCCAGACGGGTACACCCCGGAGGAAGTTCTTGGTGCCGTCGATCGGGTCGAGCACCCACGCCCGGCCCGTCGCCGCCGACCCGCCGCGTTCCTCGCCCAGGACAGCGTCGGAAGGGCGCTCGGTAGCCAGCAAAGCCCAGATCGCGTCTTCGACCGCGGTGTCCGCGTCGGTCACCGGGGTGCGGTCGGGCTTGCGCTCGATCCTCAGGTCCAGGGCGCGAAAGCGCGCCGTCGTGATCGCGTCGGCGGCGTCAGCCAGCCGGGTGGCGAGGGCCAGATCATCTCCGTAGCCAGGCACGGTCACGATGGTTTCACGCCTCTTCGCCGTAGAGTTACGCAGGTGAGCATGGTCCTACTTGCCGAAGACGATCCGGCCATCGCCGAACCGCTCTCCCGCGCCCTCGAACGTGAGGGATACGAGATCCACGTCGTCACCGACGGTCCTTCGGTCCTCGACGCCACCGCCGCCCAGAGAGTCGACCTGCTCGTGCTCGACCTCGGGCTGCCCGGCATGGACGGCCTCGAGGTCTGCCGGCGCCTGCGCGCCAACGGCACCGAGCTGCCCGTCCTGATGCTCACCGCCCGCACCGACGAGGTCGACTTCGTCGTCGGCCTGGACGCGGGCGCCGACGACTACGTCGCCAAGCCGTTCCGGCTCGCCGAGCTGCTCGCCCGGATCCGCGCGCTGCTGCGCCGCCGGGTGCCGGAGGTGCTCGAAGCCGGCGGCGTGCGGATGGACCTCGGCGCGCGGCTGGTCACCGTCGACCTGCACGAGGTGCAGCTGGCGAACAAGGAATTCGAGCTGCTGCGCGTGCTGATGAGCCGCGCCGGGCAGGTCGTCAGCCGCGACGAGATCCTCGCCGAGGTCTGGAACGACCTCGAGTCGAAGACGTCCAAGACGCTCGACATGCACATGTCGTGGCTGCGGCGGAAGCTCGCCATCGCCGCCGACGAGGCCGCCGGGCGCACCAGCAAGACCCACGACGGCGAGCGGCGGATCGCGACCGTCCGCGGCGTCGGTTTCCGGTTCAACGCCGAATAAGCCGTGCGCCGTCGCATCCTGCTGGCCATCCTGCTGGCCGTGGCCGTCACCGCGGCGGTCCTCGGCATCCCGCTGGGCATCGTGGCGAGCTGGCAGATCGAGTCGAGCTACCGCGAGACGCTCGCCGAGAACGCCCGCGCCGCCGCGGCGATCCTCGACACCGAGATCGCCAACGGCCAGGAGATCGACCTCGACCAGGTGCGCGCGGCGGTCCCGGCCAACGGGCTGCTCAGCGTCCAGGTCCCCAACCAGCAGGAGAAGCGCTACGGCAACGACCCGGGTCCCGACACCGTCACCGAGACGGCGGACCTGGCTCGCGACGGCAAGGTGGCGATCGCCGTCCCGGCCGGCCCGATGCACGAGCGCCAGACGACGGTGACGCTGGTCGTCGTGCTGCTGGTGCTGCTGTCGGTCGCCACCGGCGCGGTGGTGGCGATCGCGACGGCCCGGCGGCTGGCGAAACCCCTGCGGCACGTCGCCGAACGCGCGTCCCGCCTCGGCGGCGGCGACTTCCGGCCCGACCCGAGCCGCTACGGCGTCGGCGAGCTGGACATGGTCGCCGAGGCGCTGGACGCCTCCGGCACCGCGCTCGCCCAGCTCGTGCAGCGGGAACGCCAGCTCGTCGGCGACGTCTCGCACCAGCTGCGCAGCCGGCTCACGGCGTTGCAGCTGCGGCTGGAACCGCTCACCGTCCACCCGGACGAGGAGGTGGCCGACGAGTCGAAGGCGGCGCAGGAGCAGGCCGACCGGCTCGCCGAGGCGCTCGACGAGCTGCTGGCGGCGGCGCGCGCGGCGCGTGAGGTCGGCGCGGAACCGGTGGACCTGCCGAAGCAGCTGCCGGAAATGGCGCAGGAGTGGCGCGAGCTGCTGCGCTCGGAGGGACGCAACCTCCGGATGCGCGTGGCCGACGGCCTGATGGCGCGCGCGACACCGGGACGGCTGCGCGAGGTCGTCGGAGTACTGCTGGACAACGCCCTGCGCCACGGTTCGGGCACGGTCACGGTGGTGGCGCGCCGCGGCGACGCCGACGGCACGGTGGTGGTCGAAGTCAGCGACACGGGTCCGGGCGTCCCGGACGAGCTGGCCCCGCACATCTTCGAACGAGGCTTCTCCGGCGGCGGCTCGACGGGTGTCGGGCTGGCGTTGGCGCGGGCGCTCGTCGAGGCCGACGGCGGGCGGCTGGAGCTGTCCAACCGCCGCCCGGCCGTCTTCAGCCTGTTCTTGAAGGTGCCGCGGCCCAGCGATGTCCCGGAAGTCCGGTGGCCCGCCGAACGCGTTCCGCGTTAAATCAACCCCTCCCGCAACGCATACGCCACGGCGTGCGAACGGTTGCGCAGCTGGAACCGGTTGGTCACGTCGTGCAGGATGCTCTTCACCGTGCGCTGCGAATAACACAGCTCGTCGGCGATTTCCTGCGTCGAATACCCCGCCGCGACGAGCCGGAGCACCTCCGTCTCCCGGTCGCTCATCCCGCCCAGGTGCAGGCCGTGCGGCTGGAGCACTTGGCGCTGCAGGCGGGAAACCCGGTTCAGCAGCCGGCCGAGCAGGTCCGGCGGCAGTGCGCCCTCCCCGGCCGCGGCCGCCTTGATCAGCCGGACGAGCACCTCCGGCCCGGCGTCGGCGCGGCGGGCGACCGCGCAGACCCCGTGCTCGACGGCGTTGAGGATCTCGTTGTCGTCGACTTCCCCCGCGACCAGCACGATGCGGGTGAAGCCCTGGTGGTGCAGTGCGGACAGCAGCTTGGTCATCGTCTCGTCGAGCCGGTCGGCGACCAGCAACGCGACCGCACCCGCCTCCTCGTCCACCACGCGGACCTCGTCCCGGGAACGCAGCGCCATGCAGACGCCGTTGTGCAGGATCGGATCGGTGGCGCGGACCACCACCGGCGTCCTGTCGGATTCGAACATCGTCACCCATTCCCCTCGAACGGTGTGCGAGAGTTCCACCCCTCACCCTGTCCAGAATGCCCGTCTCAGTGTCCCGGGCGCATGGGACCGGCGTCCCGATGTTGCCCGGATGGACGCCCGTCAGGACCGGCCGAGACCCGCGTCCCGGGCCCGGACGATCGCTTCGGCGCGATCGGCGACGTGAAGCTTGGCGAAGACGTTCGAAATGTGGTTACGCACCGTTTTGGGGCTCAGGCACAGGGTGTGCGCGATGACGCCGTTGCTGTGCCCGGCCGCGATGAGCGACAGGACCTCGCGCTCACGCGCCGTCAGCTCCGGGAACACCGGCTCGCTCGCGGGCGGTGGCTGGTTGAAGAAGCCGAGCAGGCGGTTCGCGATGTCGGGGCCGAAGATCGCTTCCCGCCGCGCGACCGCCCGCACCGCGCGGATGATCTCGTCCGGCTCGGCGTCCTTGAGCAGGTAGCCGCGGGCACCGGCGCGCATCGCCGCGAAGACCGACTCGCTTTCGTCGGCCATCGTCAGCATCAGCACGCCGGTGTCCGGGCTCACGGCCGCGATGTGCCGGGTCGCCTGGATCCCGGACAGGTCCGGCAGGTGGAGGTCCATGACCACGACGTCGGGGAGCAGCGTGCCCGCGGCGTCGATCGCGGCGCCACCGCCTGCGGCCTCGCCGACGACTTCGATCCCGGGCTCGGCGTCCAGGAGCGTGCACACGCCGAACCGGAACAGCGGGTGGTCGTCCACGACGAGGACGCGCAGGTCCTGGCTCATCCGGTCACCTTCCCGCCGTCACCCCCGGTAATGGTAGGGGAACGCGGCCGCATTCTCACGTGCCCAATCGGCGAACGTCAGCGGCGGCCGGCCGAGCACGCGGTCGACGGTGTCGAACACGACGTGTTCGCGCTCGGCGGACTCCCGCTTCAGCGCGAAGAAGCCGTCGACGGCTTCGGCGGGCCAGCCGTACTTCCGCATCATGCGTTCGCGCGCGGCGCTTTCCGGCTCTTCGACGTACTTCACCGGACGGCCGAGGGCGTCGGCGAGGATCGCGACCTGCCGCTCGGTCGTGAGGGCTTCGCCGCCGGTGAGCTCGTAGGTCGCACCTTCGTGCTCGGACGTCGTGAGGGCGAGCGTCGCGACGGCGGCGATGTCCCGGACGTGGATCAGCGCGGACGCCGACTCGCCTTCGGGGACGTAGACGGCGTTCTCGTCGCGGATGGTTTCGCGCCAGGCGAACCGGTTGTCCATGAACGCGCCAGGGCGCAGGATCGTCCACGCCGGGCCGGCTTCGCGGATCGCCTGCTCGGCTTCGGCGTGGGCGCGGGTGATCGGATCCGTCTGTCCGAAGTGGACACCCGTGGTGGACAGCTTGACGAGGTGGGTGGCACCGACGCTCGCGGCGGCTTGCGCGACCGCTGCTTCACGGTCGGCGCTGTGGCCTTGCGTCAGAACGAAAACGCGGTCCGCGCCGTCGAGGAGGCCCGGCAGGTCGGCGGTGTCCAGGTCGGCTCGCACGACTTCGGCGCGCGGGTCGATGCGGGCCTTGGCCGGGTCCCGGGTCAGTGCGCGGACGGCGGCGCCGGCGTCGAGGAGGGCGGGAACGAGGGCGCGGCCGATCTTGCCGGTGGCGCCGAGGACGAAGATCATCGGGAAGCTCCTTCGAGCGGGACGTGCGGGAGTGCGAACGCCGTGACGACGGCGAGCGCGAGGACGGGCAGCAGGGCGAGGAAAACGCCGTGCGTGCCGGCGTTGTAGGCGAAGCCGAGCGCGACCGGGCCGAGGCTCGAGCCGAGCGCTCGGGCGAGGTTGACGCCCGCGGCGACGGCACCGCGGTCCGCCGGCGGCGCGGTGTTCTGCGTCGCCATGGCGAGCACCTGCAGGTTGAGCCCGGCCGCGAGGCCGAAGACGACCAGGCACGCCAGGATCAGGGGCAGTTCGTGCAGCGTGGTCAGGCCGAGCACGGCGATCAGGCCCAGCGCCGTGCTCAGCCGGGGCGCCCAGCGGTAGGCGCCGGTGCGGGCGATGATCCTGCTCGCGACCACGGACGAAAGCGACACGGCGAGCGTCATCGGCACCAGCCGCAGCCCGCCTTCCGCCGGGCCGGCGTCGGCCTGCAGGAGGATCGCGATGTAGTTGATCGAGCCGAGGAACGCGAACCCGGCGAGCACGCTGAGCACGACGGACACGGTGAACGTGCGGTCCTTGAAGAGGCGCAGCGGGAGCACGGGCGCTTCGGCTTTTCGCTCGGTGAAGACGAACGCGACGGCCGCCACCGCGCCGAGACCGACCGACCACGGCGTGATCAGGGTGAACCCGGTGATCGCCCCGCCGAGCAGGACGACGCCGGCGAAGTCGAAGGGCGCTTCCCGCCGCCGTCTCGGCAGGTCGAGGGTCTTGAGGAGCGCGACGGCGACGAGCCCGAGCGGCAGGTTGACCAGGAAGATCGACCGCCACCCGGCGAGCCCGGTGAGCACGCCGCCGACGACCGGCCCGGCGAGCGACGCGACGGCGAAGCAGATCGAGAACCATCCGAAGTACTTCGCGCCTTCGCGCGGCGTGAACATCTCGCCGAGCGAAGCGCCGACGGAGACGAAGAGCCCTCCGGAGCCGGCGCCCTGCAGAACCCGGCCGACGATGAGCGCGGTGGCCGACGGCGCCAGCCCGCAGGCGAGCGAACCGAGCAGGAACAGGCCGAGCGCGCCGAGGAGCACGCGTTTGCGGCCGAAGACGTCGCCGAGCTTGCCGTACAGGGGAGCGGTGACGCTCCCGGCGAGCAGGTAGGCGGTGGTGACCCAGGCGTAGGAACCGGTCCCGCCGAACTCGGCGGCGACCCGGGGGAGCGCGATGGCGACGACCTGGGCGTCGAGCATCGCGAGGAAAACGGACAGGAAAAGCCCGGCAAGGGCAGGTTTTTGGGCGCGCTTCAGCGCGGTGGTACTCACGAAAAGTCCTTGTTTCGTCAGAAGGGACGAGAGATGCGGACGCGGCTCGGGGCACGCGTCCCGTCGAGTCGGGAAAAGGCTCCATCGTCACCCGCGAACGGGTGCGACCTCTTCGCGCTCGGAAACCACCTCGAATCGTCCCGCTCGCCCGGCCGAACCCGGACGGCGTCCTCACAAAGGAACACTGACGAGGATGACTTTAGACAACTACATGTCAGAGGACAAGTAGTTTCCTTGGAGCAGGGCGCCATCCGGGTGAAGCGGGTCCTCCGTGCTCAACGGCGGAACGAGGTGGGGCGTTTCCGTCGCGACGGCCCCGGACCGACCGGGGCTCGGCTGGAGGGAAACGTCGATGACGCGCACAAGTCGAACGGTCCGCAACGGTGTGGCGGTCTCCGGGATCGCTCTTGCCTTGGCGGCCGTGCTGGTCACGCCGGCGAGTGCGAGCAGCGCCTGGCCGAACGACACGTTCCGCTTGTGCACCACCCAGGGCTGCGGCGGGCAGGCCATCGGCGGCGTCATCTGGGGCAATCGGACCTCGACGGTGCAGGGGACCGTGGCGGACTACCTCGCGAGGGGCACGACCGTGTACTTCGAGGCCTACGCCGGGGCGACCAAGATCGACAGCGCGACCAGGACCGCCTCGGCCCACGACGACGTGCCCTTCAACTTTTCGATCGGCGACCCCGATCGGGTCGGCGGTTTCGACCGGCTCAAGATCACCGTCTGCGAGAGCGGGAAGACCTACTGCACCGTCCCGGTCAACGCCGATCGCGACGACGATCCCGAGTACTTCGTGCAGATGTAGCCGCTGAACCCGGGTCAGTGCAGGCGGGTCACGTCGCCGGTGTCCCGGCGGCGCTCGCCCAGCTCGTCCGGGAAGACCCACTTCTTGAAGCCCCAGAAGCGGAAGAACATCGCCAGCAGCATGCCGATGATCGACCCGCTCGCGAAGTCCGCGACCTCCTGCACCAGCCGCGTCACGTGGGGGACCTCCAGGTCCAGCACGTACCGCGAGACGTACAGCGGGATCAGGTTCACCACGACCGCGATGCCGCTGATCACGAAGAACAGCGCGGCCTCGTGGTGGCGCTCCCGGCCGCCGCGGGTGCGGAACGACCACTCGCGGTTCAGGATGTACGACACGATCGTCGCGACGATGATCGCGATCGCCTTCGCCGTCGTCGGCTTCGACTCCAGCACCGACAGCTTCAGGAAGTACCAGACGCCGTTGTCGACCAGGAACGTCGTGCCGCCCACGATCCCGAACTTCAGCAGCTCCCGGTGCTTGATGAGCACCGAACGCAGCGGCTCCGGCGTGCGCTTGAGCACGGTTTCCACAACGGTCACAGCATGCAGTCTAGGAGCACACCGCGTTGACCTGTGGTTCAGGCGGCCTTCCGGTCCTGAATGTCCGGATCATCCGCGACCGCGACGACGCCGCGCGCGTCCTCGTCCGGGAAGACCCACTTCTTGAACGCCCACCACCGGAACGCCGTGCCGAGCAGGGTCCCGATGATGATCCCGCTGACGAAGTCGGCCACCTCGACGCCGAACGGCGACAGCCGCGGCGCCTGCAGGTCGAGCACGTACCGCGAGAACCACTGCGGCAGCGCGTTCAGGCCCAGCGCGACGCCGCTGATCAGGAAGAACAACGTCGCCTCGTGGGCCCGCTCCCGGCCGCCGCGGGTGCGGAACGACCACTCGCGGTTGGCGACGTAGGAGAAGATCGTCGCGACGAGGACGCCGACGATCAACGCCGTCACCGGGTGGGTCCGCAGCACGGTGAACTTCAGGCCGTAGTTGACGGACATCGTGATCACGAAGCTGATCCCGCCGACGACGGCGAAGCGGAGGAGCTCGCGATGCTTCTTCAGCAGCTCGCGCACCGCGCGGACGCTACCCGGTCAGCCAGCCGAATCCCTTCTCGGGGGTGACGGTCGGTCGCTGGTCGGCCGGCTTCGTCCCCGGTTGCGGCGGCGCGCTCGTCGTGGTCGGCGACGTCGGGGGCTCGGTCGTCGGCTCGGTCTTCGTGGTCGTCGCCGGGGGCGTGGACGTCGGCTTCGAGGGCGACGTCGGGGCCGGCTTGGACGGTTTGGTCGTCGGCGTCGTCGACGTCGTCGGGAGCGGGTCCTTGCCGCACCAGTGGTGG
Source organism: Amycolatopsis sp. NPDC005961 (assembly GCF_040629235.1). Classification (NCBI taxonomy): domain Bacteria; kingdom Bacillati; phylum Actinomycetota; class Actinomycetes; order Pseudonocardiales; family Pseudonocardiaceae; genus Amycolatopsis; species Amycolatopsis sp. NPDC005961. The sequence continues at coordinate 99,199 of NZ_JBEXVF010000005.1, forward strand.
TAGCAGCCGAAGTCCACGGTCACCGGCTGCGCGGCCGCCTTGCCGAGCTTCGCGGTGATCGTCACGCGCCCGTCGTCGGGACGGCCCTTCAGCCGCACCCACAGGTTGACGTGCTGACCGGGCGCCAGCGCCGTGTTCGTCGTGCAGGTCGCGCCCTCGCCGGACGGCGTGCACGGGAAGCCGCGCAGGCTCCACCACTGCCACAGCGGGTGGTCGAAGGTGACCGTGACCGGCTTCGTCGACTCGCCGGTGTTGCGCACGCGCACGTAGACCAGCGGGTTGCGGGTCCACGGGAACGCCGAGAGCCCGTCGCCCTGGGCTTCCAGGACCACCGCGTCCGGCGGCAGTTTCACGGTGACCTTGACGCTCACCGCGACGTTGATCCGGACGCCGGCGGTGACCGAGCCGGTCACCGTGCCGCCTTCGGCGTCGTCGTCGGCCCGGAGGCGGAAGTTCAGCGTCGCGCTCTGGCCGGGCTGCAGGCCCGCGCCGGTCTTGCACGTCACCACGCCGTCACCACCCGGGCAGTTCACCGAGATCGGGCCGCCGTCCTGCGCGAACGCCATCGGCGCGCCGCCTCCGCCGGCGTCGACCGCGTGCACGCCCGGCGGCAGCTTCATCGCGGCGACCACCGGCTCGGACGGGCTGCCGCCGTCGTTGCGGACGGTGATCGGCAGGTTCATCGCGGTGCCGGGACTCAGTTCGAGGCCGTCCGGCGGGGTGGTCGCGGACATCGACGGCGGCGCCGGGGCCGGCGGTGCGGGGGGCGCCGGCGCGGGCGGCTCGACCGCCGGAGGAGCGGGCTCGACGGGCGGGGCCGCCGGAGGCGCGGGCGGAGCGGGAGGTGCGGGCGGCTGGGCCGGCGCGGGCGGGGCCGGGGGCGGCGGTTTGGGGGCCGGCGGGTTGACCGGCTGGACCACCGGCGGCGGCACCTGGGCCGCGACCGGGATCTCCTGCGCCCCGCCGCCGGCGGTGAGCGCGATGACGACGGCCGCGACGACCGCCGCGCCCGAGGCGGCGACCCCGGCGAACTGACGGGGTCCCGCGGCCGCGGCTCCGGCGGCCGCGCCGGCCTTGCCCCCGGCCGCGGCGGCTCCGGCGGCCGCCGCACCGGCCGCGGCCGCGGTGGCCGCGCTCGCCTTGGCCGCGCCGATCGTGGCGAGGTAGCCGAGCGCCGCGCCGCCCAGGACGATCGGGGCGATGATCGCGCGCAGCCCGCCGTTGACGTCGGCGAGCTCGGCGGCCAGCGCCCGGCAGTTCTCGCACTCGTCGAGGTGGTTCTCGACCTGGGAGCGTTCGCGCTTGGACAGTCCGTCGCGGGTCCACGAGCCGAGCCGCTCGGCGCAGGCGCGGCAGCGTTCCTCGGCGTTCTCCTGCAGGTGGACCTGCAGGTACGCCTGGCGCAGCCCTTCGCGAGCGCGGTAGGCCAGCGCGGAGACGCCGTTCGCGGTCAGCCCCAGCAGCGGCGCGACCTCGGCCGGGCTCTGCTGCTCGATCTCGGTGTGCCAGAGCACCGCCTGCCAGCGTTCGGGCAGCCGCGCGAACGCCTTGGCGGCCATCGTCCGCTCGAGTCCCGCGACGGCGGTGTCGGAGAACGGCACGGTCAGTGCCTCGGCCGAGACGTCGGCCATGTCCTCGTTGAGGTCGACCCGGCGTTCCTTGCGGGTGCGGTCGTACGCGGTGTGACGCAGCGCAGTCAGCAAGTACGCCCGGAAGGCTGTGTCCGGCCCCTTGCCGCCACGCAGAGTGTCGAGCACTTTCGCGAACGCCTCGGATACGAGGTCGTCGGCTTCGGAGCTCGAACGGGCCAGCTGACGAGCGAGATTGTGGGCCGCACCGGTGTGACGTTCGTAGAGCGGCCCGTACGACTCGATCTTTCCCGCGCGGACCTCGGCGATCAGCTCGGCGTCACTCTTTCCGCTGAGATCGGCGGGAACGGTGGACACGGCACTCCTCGGTCGGTTAGGGCCAGGACCTGCCATTACAGGCGGGTCCGCGACGCGTGACAAGTGTGACTGACCCACCCCGAGCCGTCACGCTGTGGTCGGGGTGTTGACTCCGACGGCGCATCGAAATCACCCGACCCCGGGTCGCGCCGTGGAAAAGCTTCTTAACAAAACTCGCGAGTACGCGTCACGGCGTCCGGTGGGGCACGTCCTCACCGTGAAGCACCGAGCAAGATCGACACGGACCGGACGAAAGGGGCAGGCCGCCAGTGGACGTTCCGGCTACGCGCTCCGGTCCCGGTGACGCCCCGCTCGCCGACCGCGCCCTGCGCACCCTGCGTGCCCGCTGGCGGACGGCCAGCCTGGCCGCCGGGTGGCGGTTCCCCAGCGACTGGGCCCTGCCCGAGGTCGACGCCGTTTGCGCGGCCGTGATGGCCAAGGGCCGCGTCGAGGCCGCCGAAACCGCGTTGGCCGGGCTGGCCCGCGCCCGGGCGGCGGCCGGTGCGGGGCTCGCGGAAACGCTCGCCGACCTGGCCGCGCTGCACGCGGTCCTCGACCACGCCGGCGACGGGTTCGTCTCGCCGGACGTCGACGCCACGCCGGCGCGGCTGCTGCGGACCACCGCGCTGGCCTGGGCCGACGTCGCCACCGACCAGCTCGTGCACACCGAGGTCACCGACCCGCTGACCGGCCTGCCCTCGGCCGCCTACCTGCGCACCCGGCTCTACGAGGTCTACCGGGCCGCCGCCGCGCGGGAGCGGCCGGCCGCCGAGGACCACGTGCTGCTGGTCGTCTCGCTCGACCTCACCACGGTCACCGGGTTCCCGCGGCTGACCGGGATGATCCTGGTCGCGGACGCGCTGCGGGCGGTGTTCGACAGCGGGCAGAGCGTCGCTTCGCTGGGGACGTCCGTCGTGGCCGCGCTGGTCCCGAAGGACGAGCGGGTCGCTTCGCACGGCGTCGCGCTGCGAAGAGCGTTGCACGAGCGGCTTTCCGTGGATTCGCAGCTGGCGGACGCCGGCCGGCCCCGGGTGTCGGCGGTGCGCCTGCCCGCCACCCACGAAATGGCCTGCGACCTGCTGGCCCACCTCGCCCGCGTGTAGTACGGGTGAAATGTCCGATTCTGGCCGGGGCCGTCTGACCCCGATCAGGCGGCTCATGATTTCCTGGTGAGGTGACCCGGACCGTATCCACCGACGTCGACGGCGCAGTCGCGGCCAGATCGCAGCACCGCCTGGCCCTGCGGAAGTCACTCGCCCGCCTGTCCGTCCGCCCTCGGTCGATGCTGATCCTCGCGGTGATCCCGCTGGTCGCGATCGGATACGGCATCTGGGGCTGGCAGCACGACTGGGTGCTCGGCGTCGACAGCGCGGTCTACCGGGCCGGTGCGCTCACGCTGCTGCACGGCGACTCCCTCTACGACGCGAACACGCTGGCCCCCGAGCCGTGGTGGGCGCTGCTGCCGTTCACCTACCCGCCGACGGCCGCCCTGATCTTCGTGCCGCTCGCGGCGTTCCCGACGCAGATTTCCTGGGGCCTGATCACCGCGATCTCGCTGGCGGCGATGGCGTTGTCGATCCGGATCGCGATCGGCGCCCTGCCCCGCCCGGCCGCCGACGGCCCGCGCTGGTGGGCCTCGCCCGCCCGCTCGACCATCGTCTTCTTCCTGGTCTTCCTCGCGCTCGAGCCGGTGTGGCGGACGATCTTCCTGGGCCAGATCAACCTGGTCCTGATGGCCATGATCATGCTGGACATGCTGGTCATCGGCGCGCGCGGCAGCCGATGGGGCGGCGTGCTGGTCGGCGTCGCGGCGGCGATCAAGCTGACGCCGCTGGTGTTCCTCGGGCACCTGTTCATCACCGGCCGCCGGATGGACGCGATCCGCGGCTTCGCCACGTTCGTCGTGCTGCAGGGGCTGATGTTCCTGATCAACTCGCACGACGCGGCCAAGTACTGGACCGTGACGCTGCCGGACACCGGCCGCATCGGGCCGGTGCACTGGGCGGGCAACCAGTCGCTGAACGCGCTGATGAACCGGGCCACCGACCTCGCGCCGTGGGCGTCGTCGGCGGCGATGGGCATCGGGTTCCTGCTCGCGATCCCGGCGCTGTGGCTGCTGGTCCGCTTCCACCGCAAGGGCCAGGCGCTGGCCGCGCTGCTCGTCACGGCGTTCTGGACGCTGCTGATCTCGCCGATCTCGTGGACGCACCACTGGGTGTGGGTGATCCCGCTGATCGTGCTGCTGGTCTCGCGGCTGCCGAAGACCACCCCGAAGACGGCGTGGAAGCGCTGGGTCGGGACGTTCCTCGCGGCGTTCGTGTTCGTCAGCTGCGTGCTGCTGATCCTGCCGAACGGCCGCAACGTCGAGCTGCACTGGACGGTCTGGCAGAACATCCTGGGTGACGCGTACATCCTGATGCCGGTCGTGCTGGCCGTGGCGCTGAGCCTGCGCTGGGGCCTGCAGCGGCGGGCCAGGAAGAAAGCCGCGACGGACGAGCATGTCGACGTCGCGTCCGGCGTCTGAGGTGCGGGGCCGGCTCCTGGCCGGCGGGATCGCGCTGCTGGTGCTGGCGTTCGGCGTCGTCGTCTGGCTGGCCGAGTGGCACCTGGGCGCGGACAGTGCCGTGTACCGCGCCGGGGCCATGACGCTGCTGCACGGCGACCCGCTCTACACGCGGGACGTGCTGACGGCGCTGCCCGACTGGGTGCGGCTGCCGTTCACCTACACGCCGGCCGCCGCGCCGCTGTTCCTGCCGCTCGCGCTCGTGCCGTCCGGCCTGGTGTGGGGCGTGATCGCGTTTTTGTCGGTGGTCGCCCTTATGGTCGTGATCACGGTGGTGCTGTCGTCGCCGGGGCACTCGTCGCTTCTGGGAAGAAGCTGGTGGGCGCTGCCGGCGGGAACGGCCATCGCGCTGGCGCTGGAACCGGTGTGGAAGACGCTGTTCCTGGGCCAGATCAACTTGATACTGATGGCGTTCGTGGTGCTGGACGTCCTGGTGCTGTCGGCCAGGGGGTCGCGCTGGGCGGGCGTGCTGATCGGCGTGGCGGCGGCGATCAAGCTCACCCCGCTGATCTTCGTGCCGCACCTGTTCTTCACGGGAAGGTGGAGAGACGGGCTGCGGGCCCTGGGCACGTTCGTGGCGCTCGAAGCGGTGATGTTCGCGGTCATCCCGGTCGACGCGGCGCGGTTCTGGCGGGATTCCGCGACCGACCCGAGCCGGGTCGGGTCGGTGCACTGGATCTTCAACCAGTCGCTCAACGGGCTGGTCAACCGGGCTTCGCACCTGGCGTCCTGGTCGCTGGCGGTGGCGGTCGGGGTGGCGGCGGTGCTCGCCGTGCCCGCGGTGTGGCTGGTCGTGCGGCTGCACCGGCGAGGTGAGGACGCGGCGGCTCTGCTCGTGACGGCGTTCTACGGGCTGCTGCTGTCGCCGGTGTCCTGGTCGCACCACTGGGTCTGGTGCGTGCCCTTGCTCACGCTGCTCGTTGTCAAGGCGCGGTGGTGGGCCGCGGCGGCGGTGGCGGCGCTGTTCCTCTCGCAGATCGTGATGCTCGTGCCCAACGGCGGTGACGCGGAGTTCGGCTGGGGCCTGGGCTGGTCGGTCCTCGGCAACGTCTACGTGCTCGCGGCGGCGGGCGGGATCCTCGGCCTGGCGGCGCGTGAGCTACGTCTGGTCCGGCGGTCACCGCAGGTCGTCACCGTTTAGGCTGGGCGCGCTATGGACAAACACACCGGTCTGCCCGTCGTGGGCATGGTGGGCGGCGGTCAGCTGGCCCGGATGACCCACCAGGCGGCGATCTCCCTCGGCCAGTCCCTGCGCGTGCTCGCGGCAGGGGAGAACGAAGCCGCGGGGCTCGTCGCCGGCGACGTCACGCTGGGGCACCACACCGACCTCGACGCGCTGCGGAAGTTCGCGGCGTCGGTCGACGTGCTCACGTTCGACCACGAGCACGTGCCGGGCGAGCACCTGCTGACGCTGGCGATGGAGGGCTACCTCATCCGGCCGGCGCCGTCGGCGCTCGGCTTCGCGCAGAACAAGCTGGTGATGCGCGAGATGATGGCGGGTCTCGGCGTGCCGGGCCCGGCCTTCGCCGAGGTGTCCACTGTGGACGACGTGGTGAAGTTCGGCGGCGAGCACGGCTGGCCGGTGGTGCTCAAGGCGTCGACCGGCGGGTACGACGGCCGCGGCGTCTGGATGCTGGACACCGCCCAGCACGCGCGCGAGACCGTGCCGGAGCTGCTGGAAGCGGGCACGGCGCTGCTGGTCGAGGAGAAGGTGGCGATGCGGCGGGAGCTGGCCGCGCTCGTCGCCCGCTCGCCCTTCGGCCAGGGTGCGGCGTACCCCGTGGTCGAGACGGTGCAGACCGGCGGCATCAACACCGAGGTGCTGGCCCCGGCCCCGGGCCTCGCGCCCGAGCGCGTGCACGAGGCACAGGACCTGGCGCTGCGGGTCGCGTCGACGCTGGACGTCACCGGGCTGCTCGCGGTCGAGCTGTTCGAGACGGACACCGGGCTGCTGGTCAACGAGCTGGCCATGCGCCCGCACAACTCCGGGCACTGGACCATGGACGGCGCGCGCACGTCGCAGTTCGAGCAGCACCTGCGGGCGGTGCTCGACTACCCGCTGGGCCGGACGGACCTCATCGCGCCGGCGTGCGTGATGGCGAACGTGCTGGGCGCGCCGGAGCTGCCCGAGATGGGGCCGGACGAGCGGCTGCACCACCTGTTCGCGCGGTACCCGGAGGCGCGGGTGCACCTCTACGGCAAGCAGGAGCGGCCGGGGCGCAAGCTCGGGCACGTCAACTTCACCGGCGACCGCATGGACGACCTGCGCAACCGCGCGCTGCTCTCGGCGCACTGGCTGTCCCACGCCGTCTGGCTCGACGGCTACGAAATCCACTAGGAGATCAGGTATGGCGCCGCAGGTGGGCGTGATCATGGGCAGCGACTCGGACTGGCCGACCCTCGAGGCGGCCGGTGCGGCGCTGGACGAGTTCGGCGTCGAGTACGAGGTCGGCGTCTACTCGGCGCACCGCACCCCGCAGCGCATGCTGGACTACGCGACGTCGGCGGTGGCGCGCGGCATCCGCGTGATCATCGCGGGCGCGGGCGGCGCGGCCCACCTGCCCGGCATGGTCGCCTCGGCGACGGTGCTGCCGGTGATCGGCGTCCCGGTCCCGCTGAAGTACCTGGACGGCCTGGACTCGCTGCTGTCGATCGTCCAGATGCCGGCGGGCGTCCCGGTGGCGACGGTCTCGGTGGGCGGCGCGCGCAACGCGGGCCTGCTGGCGGTCCGCATCCTGGCGGCCTCGGACGAGGGCCTGCGCTCGAAGATGGCGGAGTTCCAGCGCGACCTCGAGAAGCTGGTCCTGGACAAGGACGCGGCCCTGCGCGCGAAGGCCGGCCACTAGCGGTCACCACGGTACGGTCTTGCCCTCGCGGTCGAGGAACTCGAGGCCGGGCTTGCCGAGCTTGGCCAGCAGGACGTCCACGATCAGCGGCACGGACTCCTCGACGGTGAACGGCGCTTGGTCGCCCCCGAGGGCGGTGCGGATCCAGCCGGGGGCCATGAGCAGCAGGGCCCGGTCGGCCTGCCGGGCGGCGAAGCTGCGCATGAGCATGTTCAGCGCCGCCTTGCTGCCGCGGTAGACCTCGCGCGAGCCGGCCGTGTTGTTGGTGATGCTGCCCTGGCCGGACGACATCGCGCCGATGAGCCCGTCCGCAGGCACGAGGTCCTGGAGCGACTCGATGACGCGCATCGGGCTGAGCGCGTTGGTCACCATCACGTCGACGAAGTCGGCGGTCGACACCTCGCCGATCGGAGTCGCCGGGTTGTTCGTGGTGCCCGCGTTGACGAAGAGCATGTCGATCCGGCGTCCGGCGAGCCGTTCGCGCAGGGGCGGCAGCCGATCGGGCTCGGTGATGTCGAGGTGTTCGACTTCGACGCGTCCGGCGGAGGCGTCGGCCAGGTCGTGCAGGGGTGTCCGGGCGGCCGGGTCGCGGACCGTGCCGATCACGTGCCAGTGGCGGGCGGCCAGCTCGGCGGCGATCGCGTGCCCGAGCCCGCGCGAGGCTCCGATGACGAGGGCGGTTTCCATGGCTGTTCCCTTCGAGCGGTGTGCCCCGAGTCTGTCCACTCGCTCGCCGAGCGTGCCCGTGCGGGTGGCGAATTTGTAGGATTGCCTCGATGAGGGGAGCCGTGATGGCCGAATCCGGCACTGTGCAGGCCGACGATGTGCGTCTCATCCGGGCACTCCAGGTGGCTCCGCGCGCCTCGTTCGCTTCGATCGCGGCCGTCCTCGGCGTCACCGAGAACGCGGTCGGCCGCCGCTATCGGCGGCTTCGGGCCGAGGGCGTCCTGCGCGTCGCGGGCATCGTCGACCCGGGCGCGCTGGGCCAGAGCAAGTGGCTGGTGCGGCTGCGGTGCCGTCCCGGCAGCACCGCGGCGATCGCCGACGCCCTCGCGAAGCGCGAGGACGTCAGCTGGGTGGGCCTCTGCGCCGGGGGCTCCGAGATCGGGTTCGCCGTGCGGTCGCGGACCCGGGAACAGCGGGACGACCTGCTCGGCCAGCAGCTGCCGCGGACCGCGGCCGTCCTCGACATCCACGCGTCGGCGATGCTCCGCCAGTTCGTCGGCGGCCGCGGGCACTACTGGGCCGCGCTGCGGGGCACGCTGACCCCCGAGCAGGAAGCGATGCTCGGGACCGACGCGTCGCCGTTCACGGAAGCCCCGGTCGTGGCGCGTGAGCCCGTGCACCTGACGCCCGAAGACGAAAAGCTGCTCGACGTCCTCGCCGCGGACGGCCGCGCCGCCCTGGTCGACCTCGCCGCGGCGGCGGACCTGACGTCCGGCCGCGCCGCGCGCCGTCTGGAGACGCTGATCCGGCTGCGCGTCGTCCACATCGACGTCGAAATCGCGGCCGAGGCGCTCGGGTACCACGCCCGGGCGCACCTCTGGCTGCGCGTACACCCGTCGGCGGTCAAGGACGTGGGGCGCACGCTCGCGCAGCAGCCGGAAATCGCCTTCGCCGCGGCGGTTTCCGGGCCGTACAACCTCCACGCCGTCGCGCACTGCCGTGACCTCGACGAGCTGTTCGAGTTCACCTCGGACCGGATCGGCGCGCTGCCCGGGCTGCAGAGCATGGAGGTCTCCCCGCTGCTCAAGCACGTCAAGCAGGCGGGCACGCTCCTGTCCGGCGACCGGCTAGCCGGGCAGCTCGCCGATCAGCTGCTGCCGTAGCTCCCGCTTGAGCACCTTCCCGGCGGCGGACACCGGGATCTGCTCGACCACGCGGATCTCCCGCAGCCGCTTGTAGGGCGTCACCTTCTCGTTGACCGCGGCCATCAGCTCGTCGGCGTCCAGCGAACCGCGGGGCACCACGAAGGCGACCGGCAGCTCGCCGACCTCGATGTCGGGCCGGCCCACCACGGCCGCCGCGGCGACGCCGGGCATCGTGATGAGCAGTTCCTCCAGCTCACGCGGGAAGACGTTGTACCCCTTGTACAGCAGCATGTCCTTCTTGCGGTCCACAATGGACAGATAGCCATCGGCGTCGAGGATGCCGACGTCGCCGGTGTGGAGCCAGCCGTCGACGAGGGCGGCCGCCGTCTCCTCCGGGCGGTTGCGGTAGCCCAGCATGATCTGCGGCCCGCGCAGGCAGACCTCGCCCTTCTCGCCCGCCGGGAGCGGGTCCTCGCCGCCCTCGGCCGGGACGACCTTGACCTCGGTGTCGAAGATCGGCACGCCGACCGAGCCGACCTTGCGCGTGCCCGAGCGGTACGTCGGGGAGATGACCGCGCCCATGGTCGCTTCGGTGAGGCCGTAGCCCTCGGCGACGACCACCCCGGGGAAGCGCTCGCGCAGCGCGTTGATCATCGCGTGGTTCATCGGCGCGGCGCCGGAGCCGATCGACTTCACCGAAGACAGGTCCGCGGTGTGGAAGGCGGGCGTCGCGAGCAGCGCGGCGAACAACGCGGGCGCGCCGCCGATGCCGGTGATCCGCAGCCGCTCGGCGTCGGCGATGTAGGCGGCGGGGTCGAAGCGAGAGTGGAGCACGGTCGTGGTGCCGGCGAGGACGGCCGCGTTCAGCCCGCCGATGATGCCCATCGCGTGGAACCACGGCGTCAGGTTGATCGCGACGCCGGTGCCGAGCCGGGACGGCCACTCGTCCTCGCTGCCGATCTGGTCGATGGTGACGTCGCCGTGCTCGTCGAGCGCCGGTACCGAGCCGGTGCCCCAGCACGCGTGCTGGAGGGTGTTGACCACGACGTTGCGGTGCGTCAGCCGCACGCCCTTCGACCGGCCGGTGGTGCCGCCGGTGTAGGCGAGGTGCGCGAGGTCGTCGTGGACCGACGTGCCGGCGTCCGGCCGCTCGTCCGGCTGCCCGGCGTGGAACGCCTCGAACTCGACGGCGCCGGCGGGCAGGTCGCCGGTGGGGCCGACGACGATCGTCAGCCGGGCCGGGATCCGGTCGGCGACGCTCGCCAGTACCCCGGCTACCGGCCCGAACGTCACGACGGCCGCGGCTTCGCAGTCGGCGAGCTGGAAGGCGAGGTCGTCCGGCGGGAGCAGCGGGTTGGCCGGGCTGAAGGTCGCCCCGGCCAGCAGCGTGCCGTAGTACGCGATCGGGAAGGCCAGGCAGTTCGGCAGGTGTAGCGCCACGACGTCACCGCGGCCGACACCCCGCGCCCGCAGCGCGTGGGCGAAGCGGCAGGCCGCGCGGTAGGTCTCGGTGAAGGTGAGGCTGCGGCCGTCGTGGGCGAAGGCGGTCCGGTCGCCCCAGCGGGCGGCGCCCGCGGCGAGGAGGGAACCGACGGGGACTTCGGGGTAGTCGAGGGTGGCGGGCAAACCGGGCGGCGTCGTCGGCGCGGTGAGCGGCATCACTCGACCATACGAATTCTGCGGTCAACGACACAAGGACGAGAGCGACGCAGTCAGTGAACGAGCGCTAACATCGACGGAACCCTCCCGACGTCGTAGAGAAGGTGACCGGAAGTGACCGAAGGCCTGTACCAGCTTGCCGAGGAGCACGAGGAGCTGCGGGCCGCGGTCCGGGCCCTGGCCGAGAAGGAGATCGCGCCGTACGCGGCCGAGGTCGACGAGAACGAGCGCTACCCGATCGAGGCGTACAACGCGCTGGTCAAGTCCGGGTTCAACGCCGTCCACATCGGCGAGGAGTACGACGGCCAGGGCGCGGACGCCGTGGGCGCCTGCATCGTGATCGAAGAGGTCGCGCGGGTCGACGCGTCGGCGTCGCTGATCCCGGCGGTGAACAAGCTCGGCACGCAGCCGATCATCCTGTCCGGTTCGGAGAGCGTGAAGAAGCTGGTGCTGCCCTCTATCGCGTCGGGCGAGGCTTCGGCGTCGTACGCGCTTTCGGAGCGCGAAGCGGGCTCGGACACCGCGTCGATGCGTGCGCGCGCCCGGCTCGACGGTGACCACTGGGTGCTCAACGGCACCAAGTGCTGGATCACCAACGCGGGCGAGTCGTCCTGGTACACGGTGATGGCCGTGACCGACCCGGACGCGGAGAAGAAGGCCAACGGCATCTCGGCGTTCGTCGTGCACAAGGACGACCCGGGCTTCTCGGTGGGCCCGAAGGAGAAGAAGCTCGGCATCAAGGGTTCGCCGACGCGCGAGATCTACTTCGAGAACTGCACGATCCCCGAGGACCGCATCATCGGCGAGCCGGGGACCGGTTTGAAGACGGCGCTGCGGACGCTGGATCACACCCGCCCGACGATCGGCGCGCAGGCGTTGGGTATCGCCCAGGGCGCCTTGGACGCGGCGATCGCGTACGTGAAGGACCGCCGGCAGTTCGGCAAGTCGATCGCGGAGTTCCAGGGCGTTCAGTTCATGCTGGCCGAGATGGGCACGAAGATCGAGGCGGCTCGCCACCTGGTCTACGCCTCGGCGGCGGCTTCGGAGCGCGGGGACAAGCGGGCTGGGTTCATGGCTTCGGCGGCCAAGACTTATGCGTCGGATATCGCCATGGAGGTGACGACGGATGCTGTTCAGCTCTTCGGTGGGGCTGGGTACACCCGCGACTTCCCGGTGGAGCGCATGATGCGCGACGCGAAGATCACGCAGATCTACGAAGGCACGAACCAGATCCAGAAGGTCGTCATGGCCCGCGCCCTGCTCAAGGGCTAGATTGATCTTGATCCGGTAGTTCGGGTACCGGTAAAACCGTTGAGGACCAGCGGACCGTGGCGCCATACTTTGGTCAATCCGCCTCAACAGGTGCACGGGGCGCCCGAGGCGCAAGCCGAACCGGCAGGGTAAGCAGCGACGTGGCGGATGTCGCACGCGTGGTGCGCGATCGGCACCTGCGTATCCCCTGCCGGACCCGCCTCGCGGTCACGCCGATGACCCCGGCATCGGCCACGAACCAGATCTGGAAGGTCGTCATGGCCCGGGCTCTTTTGAAGGGTTGGTCCCGGGCACCCCGAAGCCCTCATTGTGACTACGGCCGGCGGGACCGGGTCAAGGCGGGAAAGATGCCTTGACCCGGTTCCGCCGGCCGTGTTTCGGCTTCGGATCGGGGTGCGGGGGAGGTCTGGGTTCTCGATCCTCCTGGCTCCTCCGTGACCCTTGCGTGTTGCCCTCTGGCGCCTTGTTGCGCCGGGGGCCTTTGTCATGTTCGTGAGTGGCACTTTGGTCATCTTGTGTCACTCGTAGCAGGTCAGAACCCGGAAGAAAATCACTCACCAGGGGGAGTGTCCGGACAAGTTACCCGCGCGTTAACACTTCGGTGATGCGGATCACCATCGGTTCACAGAGAGGTGAAACGGATGGGCGCAACGACGCGCAGGTGGCTCACGGCGGCCGTCGCCACGGTGGCGGCGCTGGCACTCGGGGCCGGTACCGGGCAAGCCGCCGAAAAGGAACCCACCGGGCCCGTGCAGCCCAACATCCTCGCCGCCGCGCTCTACTCGCTCGGCGCGCCCACCATTGCGCCGCCGGGGGCGAACGACTGGAACTGCAAGCCCTCCGCTCAGCACCCGAACCCCGTGTTGCTTTCCAACGGGACCACCGCCAACGCCTACGAAAACTGGGCCAACCTCTCGCAGAAGCTGGCCGACGCCGGTTACTGCGTCTTCGCCGGCAACTTCGGCGGGGCGCCCGGGAGCTTCCTGCAGACCGTCGGGCCCATCGCCGTTACCACGAAAGCGCTTGCCGCCTTCGGGGACAAGATCCTCCGGGCCACCGGGGCGAAGAAGCTCGACGTCGTCGGGCACTCGCAGGGCGGGATGAACGTCCGGTACTGGATCAAGTACCTCGGTGGCGCGGACAAGATCAGCCGGCTCGTCGGGCTGTCGCCGTCCAATCACGGGACCGATCTCTTCGGCCTGCTCAGCACCCTCGAGATGATCCCCGGCGTGCCGGCCGCGCTCGGCACCGTCTGCCAGTCGTGCAACGAACAGGCCGTCGGCTCGGACTTCCTCGCCGCGCTCAACTCCGGGGGCGAGACCGTCGACGGCATCCAGTACACCGTCATCCAGACCCGCTACGACGACGTCGTCACGCCGTACACGAGCGCGTTCCTGGCCCCGAGGCCGAACGTGAAGAACATCCTGCTGCAGAACGTCTGCGGGCTCGACTTCACCGACCACCTCGGCATCACCTACGACCCCGTCGCCCAGGGGCTGGTGCTCAACGCGCTCGACCCGGCCCACGCCAAGACGCCGCCCTGCGTGCCGGTGCCGCCGGTGATCAGCGGGCAGATCGGCTGAGTTTCGCCACATGAGACATAACCCACCGCCGGGGCGGTTTTCCGCTCCGGCGGTGTCACCCTCGAACGATGTACTGGCCGGTTCCGGCGTCCTGGACGCCCCACGACGAAGCCGAGCTGGTCGCCGGCTGGCGGCTGTGGCTCGAGCTGTCCGACCGCGCCTGGCCGACGGCCGCCTGGGACGGCACGCCGGCCGGGGCCGTCGCCCAGCTGCGGGAGCTGCTGGCCGCATGCGATGAGATCGAAACCGCTTACCGCGCGGCCGCACGCGAGCCGTCGCCCGGCTTCCTCAGCCTGACGCAGGGGCTCGCCGTCACGGCCGGTTCGGCGATTTCGCTCTGGTTCGACGACGTCGACCCGCTCGACGGCGAACGCGCCGCCCTGCTGCACGAAGACCTCGTGCGCTTCGCCGAACAGGCCGAGCAGGTGCTGACGCTGCTGGCGGTCAACGGCGGCTGGGCCCGCCTCGACGAGGTGCGGCGCCGCCCCGCCTAGGCGAGCGTCGGGTCGGTGCCGCCGCCCGGGACGGCCAGGAACTCCGTGCCGCCGAGCATCTCGTCGAGCGGGCGGGCCAGCCGCAGCCTCGGCCCCGGGGCCAGCGTGCAGCTCAGCGTCAACTCCGTGTCGAGGTGCTCGCGGCGCTCGATGCGGTGGTCCGTCCGCTCGCCGGCGAGCGACCACGTGCCGTCCAGGATCATGCCGAGCCGGATCAGGAGCCGGCTCGCCGTGCCCTCCCACGTGAAGCGGTGGACGACGAACGCCGTGCTCCAGCTCGACCAGTACTGCCAGCCCGTGCCGTCGGGGCGGAAGCCCAGTTCGGTGTATTCGGTCGAACCGGGGTGCACCTCCGACTCCGACCAGTAGCCGACCAGCCGCGCATCCATGCCGGAATCGTCCCATCACAGCGCGCGATTGCGCCGCATGGCCCAGCGGGGTGCGCCCCGGGATGGGTACCCACACGGTATGAACCGGACATCAGACGGCGTGCGCCGGACCGAGGGTTCCGCCCGAAGAGGCGCGAACCGGACCGAGGCCGAAGCCGAAAAGGGCGAGAAGAGCGACACCGCGCAGCTGCTCGGCCGGGTCGGCATGGCCTGCTACGGCGTCGTCCACCTCGTCATCGCCTACCTGGCCGTGCAGGTCGCGGTCGGGAGCAGCGAGCAGGCCGACCAGAAGGGCGCACTGCAGCAGGTCGGTTCGACGGCGTTCGGCCAGGTCCTGCTCTGGATCCTCGCCGTCGGCCTGGTCCTGTTCGGCCTCTGGCAGTTCATGATGGCCGCCACCGGCTACGAATGGGTCAGCGGCGGCAAGCGCACGCGCAAGCGGATCGGCGCGGCCGCGCGCGGCGTCGTCGTCATCGCGCTGGGCTTCACCGCCTTCAAGATCGCCACCGGCAGCGGTGGCGGTGGGTCGAGCAACCAGACCCAGCAGGAGTTCACCGGGAAGCTGCTCCAGCTGCCCGCGGGCCCGGCGCTGGTGGTCATCGCCGCCGCGTGCGTCCTCGGAGTCGCGATCGCGGCCGGGGTGAAGGGCGTCAAGAAGAAGTTCCTCGAAGACCTCGACACGCAGGAGCTGCCCGGCAAGACGAAGCGCTGGATCGGCGGGGTGGGCCGGGTCGGCTACCTCGCGAAGGGCGTCGTCCTCGCCATCGTCGCGTTCCTGCTCGCCATCGCCGGGTTCACGGCCGACCCGAACAAGGCCGGCGGGCTGGACGCCGCGCTCAAGACGCTCGCCGCCCAGCCCTTCGGCACCGTGCTGCTGATCGTGGTGGCGCTCGGCCTCGCCTCCTTCGGCGCGTACTGCTTCGGCGCGGCCTGGGCGCACAAGCGCTAACGCCGGGCCACCTGCGCGAGGTACTCCTTGCGGTCCAAGGGGTTCTGGCCGGTCCGCGGCCGCACCGGCGGCGGACCGGGGTAGGGCCGGTAGCCCTCGAACTCGTTGAGGAAGACGCCTTCGCCCTGGCTGAGCGCCGGGAGCGCCTGCTCGAACGCGTGGACGTGCTCCGCGGGGATCGTGCCGTGCAGCGTGCACGACGACGGCCCGGTCACCGGCTCGCCGGGCACCGCGCGCAGGTCCGCGAGCTTGAGCAGCGCCGCGCTGACGGCGTTCGCCGGGACCTCCAGCTCGAAGCGGTGCACCGGCTCGTGCACCCGCGTACCGGCCTCCTTCAACGCCGCCATCAGCACCAGCGGCGTCATCTTGCGGAAGTCGCCCGCCGCGCTGAGCGGGCTGAAGAACGCCGTGTGCGTCAGCGTGACGGCCACGTCCAGCACTTCCCAGCCGTACAACCCCTGCTCGAGCGTGGCGTGGACGGTCTCGTCGATGGCCTTGTGGAACGCGAGCGGCAGCGAACCCAGCTCGACCGAAAGCCCGAACGTGCGGCCGGGGCCGGGCTCCACCCGCAGCCCGACCGTCGCGAAGAAGTACAGCCGCTGCTCCGGATCCAGCCCCTCGACGGCTTCCCCGCACCCGACCGGCTTCTCGACGTACAGGGTGCTCGTCCGCTCGAACGTGACGTCGATGCCGGCGCCGTCGGCCAGCATCGAGCGCAGCACCTCCTTCTGCACTTCGCCGTAGAGCCGGACCGAGATGTCGTGGCCGTGGCGGCGGACGTCGATCAGCGGGTCCTCTTCGGACAGTCGCGTCAGCGCCGTGAACAGCGCCGCGGCCTGCTCGGGCCGGACCGGCCGCACGACGGTCTCCAGGCTCGGCGGCGCGAACACGCCGTCGCCGGTGGGGCCGGGGGAGCCGAGCCGGTCGCCGATCCGGACCTCCCGCAGCCCGCGCACCTGGGCGACGTCCCCGGCGAGCGCCACGTCGTCGCCGGCGACCTCGAGCGCGGAGACCCGGCCGGTGAACTCGGTTTCGCCGCGGTAGAAGGGAATTCGCTGCCGCGGCGCGAGTGAGCCGGTGTGCAGGCGGGCGTAGGCGATCTTCTCCCCGGTGCGGCCGCGGTCGATCTTGAAGACCGTCGCGTGCAGCGGCCCGTCGCCGGTGCGTTCGGTCGCCGGGAGCAGCTCGGTCATCGCCGTCGCCAGGTCCGCGACGCCGTTACCGGTGAGCGCCGAGCCGGACAGCACGGGGTGCAGGTCGGCGCGGGCGACCTGCCGGGCCAGCTCGGCGCGGCACGCCTCGTCGTCGACCTCGTCGTCCACATAGGACTCCAGGAACGCGTCGTCACCGTCGGCCAGGAACTCGGCCAGCTCGCCGGATGACGCGTTCAGCGTGATCGCCCGGGGCGCGAGCTTCGCGCGGATGTCGCCGAGCTGGTCGCGGGCGCCCATCCGGTCGATCTTGTTGACGAAGATCAGCGTCGGGATGGCGAGCCGGCGCAGCGTGCGCATCAGGACGCGGGTCTGGGCCTGGACGCCCTCGACCGCGGACACGACGAGCACGGCGCCGTCGAGGACGCGCAGCGCGCGCTCGACCTCGGCGATGAAGTCCGAGTGCCCCGGGGTGTCGATCAGCGTGATCCGGGTGTCGCCGGTCGTGAACGAGACCACTGCGGAGCGGATGGTGATGCCGCGACGGCGTTCGAGCTTGAGGGAGTCGGTCTGGGTGTCGCCGCGGTCGACGCTGCCGAGACGCGCGATGGCGCCGGCTTCGAAGAGCAGACGCTCGGTCAGGCTGGTCTTACCGGCGTCGACGTGCGCCAGGATGCCGATGTTCAGGGTTTTCACGGTCGTGGGAAGTCCTTTGTGATGCGGGTGACAGGCCGGGTCGGACGGTCTGTCGGCGCATCGGGGTCTCCTCACGGTCGTGGACGCAGGTCAGGGCGAAGATAGCCCCGCGGCGGGGCGCGCGAAAAGCGAATTTCCGTCCCTGTCGGTTCCCTGTCGATCACCCTCCGGAGCTTCGATCCGGGGTCCCGGCGCCCTAACTTGGGGCGGGTCAGTTGAAAATTCACCCACCGGGGAGCTGAAACCGGATGTTCGGACGATTCAAGGACGTGGCCCTGCTGCTGGGGAGGATCGGCGTCGCGGTCGTCTTCCTCGCGCACGGCCTCCAGAAGTGGAACAACGGCATCGACGGCACGGCGAAGTTCTTCTCGATGACGGGCATCCCGCTGCCCACGGTCGCCGCGGTCTTCGCGATGACCGTCGAGATCCTCGGCTCGATCGCGTTCATCGTCGGGTTCCTGATGCCGCTGGTCGGCATCGGGTACGTCGTGATCTCCGTGGGCGCGCTGCTCTCGGTGCACATCGACAACGGGCTGACCGGCCAGGGCGGCTACGAGCTGGTCCTGGTGCTCGCGCTCGCCGGGCTGGCGCTCGGCTTCAACGGCGGCCGGCTTTCGCTCGACCACCTGCTGTGGGGCCGCAAGCGGGCCCGCCGCGAAGCCGAGGCCGGCGAGCTGCAGAACGCCTAGGCCGGGAGGTCCGCCGTGGTGCGCTCCGCATCACGGCGGGCTCCCAGCTTCGCCTCGTTCGCGTTGCTCACGTGGACCAGGTGGGCGCCGGCGACCAAGGGGACGAGCAGGCCGTCGAGGATGCCCTCCGGCCCGCTCCAGTCGCGAGTGGACAGCACGCGGTCGTCCGCGCCGAGGCCCAGCTTCGCCGCGCGGGCGCGGGCTTCGGCCAGCACTTCGTCCACAGTGGAGTCGAACAGCGCCGGGGTGTCGCCGGGGATCGCGACGAGCGGGCTGTACTGGTCGCCCGCCGCGCGGGACTCCGTCAGGTAGTCGAACGCGCCGCCGCCCGGCGCCTCGTCGAGGCCGCGGCCCATCGGGTCCAGCGTGACGACGGCGGTCGCGGTCGCGCCGGTCGGCTCCGGGTCGTCCGGCCCGACGAACGCCACCCGCGCGCCGGCGCCCTCGGTCACGACGCGCGCCCCGCACCACCACGCCCCGAGCAGCACGCCGACGGTCTGCCAGTGCGCCGGCAGCTGCACGGCGACGGCGTCGCCCGGCTCGACGTCGAACTCCTCGGTCAGCCAGTTGGCCGTCTTCGCGGCCCAGTTGGCGGTCGTCGCCACGGACAGCTCGACGCGGCTGCCGAGCTGGTCGTCGTAGTGGGTGATCAACGGTTTCGCGGGCGAGGCCAGCAGCGGGCGCAGCAGCTCGTCGGTCAGGCTCATGCGGACAGGCTAAAGCGCGGACCACGCGCTTCGCCGGTTGACACCGCCACGCGAATCTCAGTACGTTTGCTTTGCAAGCAAATGTAACTGGAGAGCTGGGGGACAGCCATGACCATTCTCGTCACCGGCGCGCGCGGGCACGTCGGCCGCGCCGTGCTCGACGCGCTCGTCGCCGCAGGTCAGGACGTGCGCGCGTCGAGCCGCGACGCCACCACGCTCGACGTGCCCACGGCGAAGGTGAGCGCCGACCTCGAAGATCCGTCCACCCTGGACGCCGCGCTCGACGGCGTCTCCGGGGTGTTCCTGTACACGCGGCCCTCGGGGATCGAGGGCTTCGTGAAGGCGGCCGAAGCGGCCGGCGTGCGGCACGTCGTGCTGCTGTCGTCGGGCGCGACGCTCGAGCCGAGGTCCTCGGGGAGCCGGATCGCGTCGCTCCACCGCGCGGTGGAGCAGGCGCTGATCGCGGCGCCGTTCGCGGAGACGCTGCTGAACCCGGGCGCGTTCGCCACCAACGTCCTGGGCTGGCGCGCGGACATCGCCGAGGGCGTGATCCGCACCCCGTACCCGGACGCGCGGATCGGCGCCATCCACGAGCGCGACATCGCCGACGTCGCGGCGCGGATCCTGGTCGACGGCTCCCACGCCGGCGAAGCGCTGCAGCTGAGCGGGCCGGCGCCGATCACGTTCCGGGAGCAGGCGGAAGTGCTCGCGGACGTCCTCGGCCGGCCGATGCGGGTCGAGGAGGAGACGCCGGAGCAGACGGCGTCCCGCATGACGGCGCTGGGGTGGCCGCCGGAGGTGCCACCGGAGGTCCTGCGGGCGTGGGAGCGGACGACGCGGGAGCCGTCGGTGGTGACGGACGTCGTGCGCGAGGTGACCGGGCACGCGCCGCGGACGTTCCGGCAGTGGGCGGAGGACCACCGCGCCGACTTCAGTTGACGCAGGGGACTCCGTCGGAGGCCTGGAGCAGCGGCGCCGCGGCGGGGGCGGCGCCGCTGCCCGAGCCGCCGCCCGTCGGGGCTCCGCCCGATGCCTTGGCCGCCACCGGGGCCGCTCGGCCCGCCAGGCCCGCCACGAACTCGCGGACCGCCTTCGGGTCGATCTCGACGATGCTCTGACCGTCCTCGCTGCGCCCGTTCGCCGTGATCACCGGGATCGTCGCGAACGTCAGGTCGCCCGACGCGATGCCCTTCGCCTGCTGCGCGAACTGCAGCAGGTCGAGCCCCGGGTCCAGGGTCAGCGACCGGTGCACCGCGTCCATCAGGTTGTTCAGCGTGCCCGGGCTGGTCAGCGTGCCCGCCGAAAGCACCTGGCGCAGCGCCGACGACAGGAACGCCTGCTGCCGCACGATCCGGTCGAGGTCGCCGCGCGGCAGGTTCTTGCGCTGCCGGACGAACGACAGCGCTTCCCCGCCCGACACCGTCTGCTCGCCGCGGCGGAAGTTCGCGCCCGAGTCCTTGTCCTCGGTCGAGTGGTTCAGGCACACCTTGACGCCACCGAGTGCCTCGGTGAGCAGGTAGAAGCCCAGCAGGTTGATCTCGGCGTAGTGGTCGACGCGCACCTGCGTGAGGTCCTGCACCGCCTGCACCAGCACCCGGCGGCCCTCGGTGTCGGAGTCGCGCTCGATCTTCGCCTGGTCGCGCTCGCCCTGCCCGCGCAGCTCCTGCGCGAAGTGCGCCTTCGCGATGCCGTACGCCGAGTTGATCTTCGCCTTGCCGCGGCCCGGGATGTCGGTCCAGGTGTCCCGCGGCACCGACACCGCCGACGGCTTCGAGCCGTCCTTCGGCACCCGCAGGAGGATCACCGTGTCGGTGTTCACCGCGCCGCTGTTGGCCTCGGTCCGCAGCTCCCTCAGCACCCGCGGCGGGAGCTGGTTGCCCTGCGCGTCCGTCCGCGCGTCGCTGCCGACGAGCAGGATGTCGTCGGCGCCGTCGTCCGCGGGCGGCGGCGCGGGCTCGCCGGCGCGCGGGGTGAGCGCGTCCGTCGTCGGGACGGTGCTCTGCAGCTGGTCCTTAGTGACGTACGCGTAGCCGCTGGCGCCGAGCGCGAGCACCGAGACGAGCCCGACCGCGACCCGGCGGGTGACCCGCCCGGCCCGCCGCACCCGCGACGGCCTCGCGGCCACCGGAGCGGGATTCGCTTCCCGCGGAAATGGCGACGGCTTCCACTCGGAATCGTCGCGCTCCGTCACCGGCTCCGCGGCCGGATCCGGCTTTTCCTGCTCGTCGTCCATCCTGGTTGACCTCCCCCGACCACCCTGCGTACTCAGTCTAGTTGATGCAGGGAACGTCGCCCGCGGTGATCGGCGGCGCGGCGGGGGTGGCGGACACCGGGGTCGACGGTGCCTTCGGCGTGCTGGCCGGTGCGCCGCCCGGGCCGGCGGCCGAGCTGCGGAAGTCCTTGCCCAGCAGGACGCGCACGTGCCCGGCGGCGACGTCGCGGTCCGGTTCCGCCTGGACGGTCGTGCCCAGGGCCTGCTTGACCAGGTCCAGCGCGGCGCTGTCGGCCGGGTTGTACCGGACGACGGTGGTGTTGCGGGTGCTCAGCTTCTGGTCGGCGACGAGGGTGAAGCCCTTGCCCTGGAGCGTTGTGTGCGTCTGGGTGGCCAGCGACGGCGAGCCCGTGCCGTCGAACAGTTCGACCGTGACGGCCTTCGCACCCGGCAGCTGGGCCGGCGCCGGCGTCGCCGGGGCGTCGCCGTCCGTGGTCAGCCGCGTCACCTCGGCCTGGACGGCCGCCTGGTCGACGCGCAGCACGTCGGCGCCGCCGATCACCGCGTTGCCCTGGGTGGGGATGGTGTGGAACTCGATGTTGCCGCCGGTCAGTCCGCGCATCTGCTCGGCGAACTCGGTCAGGTCCCAGCCCTGCGACAGCACCACGGACTTCTTCACCGCGGCCACCAGGTCGGCGATCTTCCCCGGACTGGTCAGCACGTCGGTCGAGATGACCTTGCGGGCCAGGCCGGACAGGAACGCCTGCTGCCGGGCGATCCGGTCGAGGTCGTAGTTGGGCAGGCCGTAGCGCTGGCGGACGAACGCGAGCGCCTGCACGCCCTCGATCGTCTGGCGCCCGCCCGGCAGGTCCACGCCGGACTTCACTTCCTTGACCGGCCCGTTGAGACAGACCTCGACGCCGCCGATCGACTTGGTGATCTCGTAGAAGCTCGCCAGGTTCACCTCGGCGTAGCGGTCGATCATGCCCGGCTTGCCGATGAACTTCTCGATCGTGGCGATCAGGTTCTTCCGCCCCGCGACCTTCGCCTCGGCGTCGGCCTGCTTGAGGTCGGTCATGCCCTGGCGCTGCAACGTCTTGTAAGTGTCCGTGTACGCGTAGACAAAGGCGCTGTTGAGCTTGTGCTTGCCGTAGCCGCCGGCCAGCTCCACCCAGGAGTCGCGGGGGAACGAGATCGCGATCGCGTGCTTCCCGTTCTGGGGGATGTGCACGAGGATCATCGTGTCGGTGTTCAGCTCGCCGTCGGAGACGCCGGCGTGCAGCATGTCCAGCACTTCGCGCGGCAGCGGGTTGCCCTGCGCGTCGGTGCGGCTGTCCTGCCCGACCAGGAGGATGTCGATGGCGCCGTCGAGCGGCTTCGCGTGCGCCTCGGTGTCGGCGAAGACGTTCGTGGTGGTCAAGCCGGTGTTCGGGTCGCCGATGAAGTGCCAGCCGTACCAGGTCAGGGCCAGGATCGCGACGGACAGCAACGACACCACGACCTTGCCGCCGCGGCGTGCGAAGACCGCGACACCGTGGCTACGGTGCGCCGGGATCGGCGGCGCAGGCCATTCGGTCACGCGCTTCCTCCCCTGTGAAACCCCGTGCTTCCCCCAGGGCACCCCTGTGCCTCCGAGGATGACTCTACTGAGGGTGTTGTCTGACCTCCGTAGGCTGGGGGCCGATTGCCCCGGTCGGGGGCCGAGGGAAAGGCGGGAAGATGCGGGTCCTGGTCACCGGTGGTGCCGGCTTCATCGGGTCGCACTACGTCCGGCAGGTGCTGAGCGGCGCCTATCCGACGGTGCGCGACGCCGAGGTGGTGGTGCTGGACAAGCTCACCTACGCCGGCAACGAGGCCAACCTGGCGCCGGTCGCCGCCGACCCGCGGCTCGAGTTCGTCCGCGGCGACATCTGTGACGCCACGCGGGTCGCCGAGGTCATGCGCGGGGTGGACCTGGTCGTCCACTTCGCCGCGGAGTCGCATGTGGACCGCTCGATCCTCGGCGCCGCCGACTTCGTGCTGACGAACGTGCTCGGCACGCAGAACCTGCTGCAGGCGGCCCTGGAAGCGGGCGTCTCGAAGTTCGTCCACGTGTCCACGGACGAGGTGTACGGCTCGATCGAGTCCGGATCCTGGACCGAGGACCACATCCTGGAGCCGAACTCGCCCTATTCGGCGTCGAAGGCGTCCTCCGATCTGGTGGCGCGCTCCTTCTTCCGGACCCACGGGCTGCCGGTGTGCATCACGCGGTGCTCCAACAACTACGGTCCGTACCAGTTCCCCGAGAAGGTCATCCCGCTGTTCGTCACGAACCTCCTCGACGGCCGGAAGGTGCCGCTCTACGGCGACGGGCTCAACGTCCGTGACTGGCTGCACGTGGACGACCACTGCCACGGCATCCAGCTGGTCGCCGACGGCGGGCGGCCCGGCGAGATCTACAACATCGGCGGCGGCACCGAGCTGACGAACCGGGAGCTGACGGAGAAGCTGCTCGCGGCGGTCGGGGCGGGCTGGGACAGCGTCGAGCCGGTCGAGGACCGCAAGGGTCACGACCGCCGGTACTCGGTGGACATCACCAAGATCGGAACGGAGCTGGGGTACGCTCCGCGCGTGTCCTTCGAGGACGGTCTGGCCGCGACAGTGGCCTGGTACACGGACAATCGCGCGTGGTGGGAGCCCCTGGCGGAGCGGGCCGCGCTCAAGACGCTCAAGACGCTCAAGACGCTCAAGAAATGAGGATGTGCTCGTGCGGCTGACGGTGCTCGTGCCCGGCGGTTCCGGACAGCTCGGCCGCGACCTGGCCGCCGCTGCGGGTGACGACGTGGACGTCGTCGCGCCGGGATCGGCGGAGCTGGACGTGACGGCGACGGGCCAGGTGCTGGCGGCCGTCGGCGCGCTGGCCGACCGGGCGCGCGAAACGGGCTCGGCGCCGGTCGTGGTCAACGCGGCGGCGTACACGGCGGTCGACGCGGCGGAGAAGGACGAGGACCGCGCGTTCGCGGTGAACGCAGACGGGCCGCGGGTCCTGGCCGCGGCGTGCGCTTCCCGGCGGGTGCCGCTGATCCACGTGTCGACGGACTACGTGTTCGCCGGCGACGCTTCGCTGCCGTACGAGCCGTCCGACGAGCTGGGGCCGCGGTCGGCCTACGGCCGCACGAAGGCGGCCGGCGAGGACGCGGTGCTCGGGTCGGGGGCGTCGTCATGGGTGGTGCGGACCGGCTGGCTGTACGGGCACGCGGGGTCGAACTTCGTGAAGACCATGGCACGGCTGGAGTCTTCGCGCCCGGAGTTGTCCGTTGTGGACGATCAGGTCGGCGGTCCTACGTGGACGGCCGACCTGGCCGCGGGGCTTCTCGAGCTGGCTTCGCGGGTGGCGGCCGGTGACGGGCCGGAGCGGCGGATCCTGCACTGCACGAACGCGGGTTCGGTGAGCTGGTGCGGCTTCGCCCAGGCGATCTTCAAGCACCTGGGCGCGGACCCCGCACGGGTGAAGCCTTGCACGACGGCGGAGTACCCGCAGGCGGCGACGCGGCCGGCGTACTCGGTGCTGTCCCCGGCTTCGTGGAAGGAAGCCTGGCTGACGCCGATGCGGCCGTGGGAAGAGGCGCTGAACGCCTACTTCGCGACGGCGTAGCAGTCGGCGAAGTCCGGCGGCGCGTTCTCCAGGAGACTGGCCAGCATGGCCAGGATCGCGGTGGGTACGACGTGGCCACCGCCGGACAGGACCGGCCGGGCGGCCACGCGCGACCACGTCAGCTCGCCTTCGACGACGGCGGTCATTTCGGCGAGGTGACGGCGCTGGGGCGCCGGCCGGAACAGGTACGAGATGAGGTCCTCGGTGTAGCGGTCCTTGCGCTCTCAGCGGTACCGGAACATGTTGACGGTGAGCACGTTCGGGTTCCGCCGGGTCCGGTCGGCCTCGTCGGCGCGCCGCAGGATCCGTACGTCTCGGGTCGACTTGGACCGAGCGCGGGTGCGGAGCGGACCATGGTTTTCGCAGGTCCCGGAGAACGGAGTCGCGATGCCGGTGACGATGCGGTTGAGCACCTTGACGAAGATCGTGGCCGTGCTGGTGACGTTCCTCGCCACCCTGCTGCTGGTGGGCGGCGACGCCGCCGCGCCGGATCCGCGGGCGGACCGGTCAGTGGCGGCCTGAGGCCAGCCGGTACGCGCCGACCGTCAGCTCGGCGCACGTGCGCCACGTGAAGTTCGCCGCGTGCGCTCGCCTCGAGGCCGACGTCGCCACCGCGTGCGGGTCCGTGATCGCCGTCCTCAGCGCCTCCGCCAAGCCGTCCACGTCGCCGTACGGGACCAGGCTCGCGCAGTCGCCCGCCACCTCGCGCAGCGCCGGGATGTCCGTGCACACCACCGGGACGTCCGACGCCATCGCCTCCAGCACCGGCAGGCCGAAGCCCTCGTCACGGGACGGCAGCACCACTGCCGACGCGCCCGCGACCACCGTGCGCAGGTCCACATCGGACAGATAGCCGGTCTGCGACAGCCGGGGGCCGCGCGGGAACGGGCCCGGGCCGGCGAACACCAGGTCCGGCAGGTCCGGCGCCGCGTCGTGGGTGCGGGTCAGCCAGTCGAGGCCCTTGCGCGGGCCCGCGGCTCCGGCGAACAGCAGGTACCGGGCGGGCAAGCCGAGACGCGCGCGCCGCTCGTCGTCCGGGGGACGTGCCGTGAACCACGCCGGGTTGACGCCCAGCGGGGTCACCACGATCTTGTCGCGGGAGACGTCCAGGCGCTCCGCCACCGCGTCCGCGACCGCCGCCGTCGGGGTGCAGATCACGTTCGCCCGGCGCGCGCCGCGACGGACCAGCTCCGGCAGGCCGCGGTCGCTCGGCGCCAGCTCCGCCGGGTTGTCGAAGAAGGCCAGGTCGTGGATCGTCACCACGCCGGCCGCGCGGAGGCGGCCCGGCAGCACGAAGTTCGTGCCGTGCACGACATCCGTCGGCCCGGCGAACAGCTCCACCGCCGGGAAGTCCGACCGCGTCCACGCCGCCCGCAGCAGCCGCGCCGCCACCGGGATCCCGCGGGCGCGCGCGCCGTACGGGAGCACGTGCCGCAGCCTTCGCCAGCCGCGCAGCGTGAACGCCACCGCGCGCGTGTCCACCTCGGGGATCGAGACCAGCTCTTCGATCAGCGCCGAGGTGTACCGGCCGATCCCGGTGCGCGCGCCGAGCAGCGGGGTGCCGTCGAGGAGGACGCTCAGGGACCTAGCCACGACGGAGCCGTTGCTTCGCGACCTTGAGCACCCGGCCGCCGACGCGCCGCGCCAGCTCGCCCGCGCCGCCGGCCGCGAGGTACTCCCGGACCAGGTCGACGTCGCGGCGCACCATCGCGCGGCCGCGCACCGCCGGCGTCGTCACCAGGTCCGCCGACCCGGGCAGCCGGTCGGCCGCCGGGCGCGGGTCGCGGCAGAACTCCACCAGCGGCTTCAGCGCCTCCGGCCAGGTGTAGCGCTGCGCTACGACGGCGATCCGCTCGACGCAGCCCGCGGCGAACTCCTCGTCGTACAAACACTTTTCGAGCGCTTCGGCCAGCGCGTCGGCGTCCTCGGCGGGGACGACGACGCCCAGCCGTTCCGCCCGCACGAGGTCGGCGAACGAGTCGCCGTCGGTCGTCACGATCGGCAGCCCGGCCCACAGGTAGTCGAGCACCCGGGTGCGGAACGCGAACGTCGTCTCGACGTGCTCGTAGTGCGTGGTGACGCCGCAGTTCGCGTCGAGCAGCCAGTTCTGGCGCTCGTGGTAGGGCACCCACTGCTCGTTGAAGTAGACGTGCTTGTCCGTCAGCCCGAGCGAATCCGCCAGCCGCATCGTCCGCGTGCCGATGTCCATCTCGGCGACCTCGGGGTTCGGGTGCTTCATGCCGAGGAAGACCAGCCGGACGTCACCGCGGCGACGGCGGAGCGTGTCGATCGCGCGGACCAGCGTCAGCGGGTCGAACCAGCTGTAGACCCCGCCCGCCCAGAGCACGACGTGGTCGGTGCCGCCGAGGCCCAGCGACGACCGGAGCCCGGGGCCGGTCCGCGTCGGCGCCTGTGTGGACAGTCCGAAGGGGACGACCGCGAGCAGTGACTGCGTCGTCGGGTCGGCGTCGTAGAGCCGCGGGGACAGCCGGCCGAGCGCGGCCAGGTGGCCGAGCCAGAGGTGCCGCTGCCGCTCGGACGCGCAGAGGAAGAAGTCGCCGCGCTCGATCTGGGCGTCCAGGACCCGCGTGACGCCGGCGAGGTCGGCGGCGCGCTGGTCGTCGGCGACGCCCTTGCCCTGCTCCAGAAGTTCGAGGTGCATCGGGTCGTAGAGGTCGGCGACGACGATCTTGCCGCTGTGCTCCTTCTTCAGCGACGGCGCGAGTTCGAGCACGTGACCCTGCAGCACGACGACGTCGGCCCAGGCGATCGGCGCTTCCAGCTCGCGGTGCTTGCCGGCGCTGATGCGGAACGGCGCGGGCGGCGGCGTCGCGAGGGGGTTGGTGGTGACGAGGTGGACGTCGTGTTCGGCGGACAGCGCCAGCGCGATGTTCCAGGCGCGGATCGCCGGGCCGGCCATCCGCTCGGTGAGCGCGTCACCGGTGATCACGAGGATCTTGCGGCGCTGCCCGAAAGCCTTTTCGATGCCGAACGCCTCGACGAGGATGTCGTGCGCGGCGAGGTAGCGCGGCAGCGGGTAGGCGGGCTCCAACGCCTTGCGCAGCAAGGGAAGCAGGTCGGCGTCGGTGCGGACGCGGGCGGCCTGCTCGATAGCGCGGGACTCCGCCAGTGAGGGCAGTTGCTCGACGAACTGGTCGATCGCCAGAATCCCGGCGAGCGTGGTGCGGGGGATCGCGACGTCGCCGGATTCGATCGGGCCGACGCCCTGTTCGAGGTCCAGCTGCGTGGCGTCCAGCTCGCCGCGGGCGGTGGCCCGGCGCACGGCCAGCGCGAGCGCTGCCGGCAGCGCGCGGACCAGGGTCTCGTCGGAGAGGTTCTTGTAGAGCGCGGCGAGGGCGTTGCGCTCCAGGAGGAAGGTCTCGCGGCCGGTCTCCGGCGCGTCGACCGCGGCCATCGTGCCGTGGTGGCGGTGGTAGGTCAGCGACTCCGGCACGTACCGGACGCGCCAGCCGCGGAGGTTGAGCCGCCAGCCGAGGTCGACGTCCTCGTAGAACATGAAGAACCGCTCGTCGAAGCCGTCGAGCTCGGCGAACACGGCCGTGCGGACGAACATCGCCGAACCGGTGCCGAACAGGACGTCCTTCGCGACCTCGTGCTCGGCGGCCGGGACGTCGGCCAGCGGCGAACCCGCGTGGCGCTTGTAGCCCATGCCGAACCAGGTCAGGCCGCCGTCGACGAAGTCGGTGCCGGTGCCCTCCCAGTCGAGGACCTTGCTGGCGACGGCGGCCACGCGGGGTTGCGCGCGCAGCTCGGCGACCGCGGCGGAGACCCAGCCGGGCGCCGGGCGGGCGTCGTTGTTGAGGAAGCCGAGGACCGTGCCCTTCGCGTGCTTCGCGCCGAGGTTGCAGCCGCCGGCGAAGCCGGTGTTGCGGCCGGCCTCGATGACGTTGGCCTGGGGGACGGCTTCGCGGATGCGCGCGGCTTCGTCGGAGTTGTCGACGCAGATCAGCTCGAGCTCGGGGTAGTCGTGCTCGGCGAGCGCGCGCAGGCAGGTGATCGTGTCGTCGGCGCCGTGGTAGTTGACCACGATCACCGAGACGAGCGGTTGCGGTGCCCCCTGCGCCAAAGCCTGCTCCTTCGTCGGGATGAGCGCCAGCTTAAAGGCCAGCCCAAGCCTCCCAGACCGCGCCTCGGCCGAGTGCCGCGCGACGGCCGATCTTGCGGCGGGCCGCGAGCGTCGCGGGCAGCCTGACCACCACCTCGGCCAGCACCCGGCAGCGCAGCCCGAAGCGGAAGTTCGGGGCGGCCGGACGGCCCGGCCGCAGCGGCAGTACCGCTGTCAACACGGCGAACCTGACCAGCTGGTTCACCGCGACCCCGCGGGGCGCGCAACGCAGCAGCATGAGCAGCCGGTTGCGCTCGTTCCAGCGGTGGAACAGCGGCGACCCCAGCTCGGAGCTGACGCCGTGGGCGTGCCGGACGCGGGCGTCGGGCGCGGCGACGACGTCCCAGCCGGCCAGCCGCAGCCGCCAGGCCGTGTCGGTGTCCTCGTAGTAGCAGAAGAACCCGGCCGGGACGCCGTGCACGCCCTTCAGCGCCTCGGTGCGCAGCAGGGCCGCGCCGCCGCAGAAGCCGAACACCTCGGCGGCGGGCTCGGTGAGGTCGGCGCCGTGGCCGTCGGCGGTCAGGCGGACCCCGGCGGACTGCGTCGCGCCGTCCGGCCGCACGAGCCGTGACGTCGCCGCAGCGGCCAAAGGCGCCTTTTCCAGGGTGTCTTCGAGCGTCGCCAGCCAGTCCGGCTCGGGTTCGGCGTCGTCGTTCAGCCACGCCATCAACGGCGTCTCGACGCGCTTCGCGGCGACGGCGAGCGCGCCCGCGTAGCCCGCGTTGCGGGGCAGGCGAATTACTTGCGGACGCGAAGGATGGGCCGCGAGCAGGGCGGCGGTGCCGTCGTCGGAGGCGTTGTCCACCACGAGCGTCCGATGTGGACGCGTCTGCGCGGCGAGCGCGTCGAGGCAGGCGGTGACGTGCCCGGCACCCCGCCAGGTCACGACGACCACCGTGGTGGCGGGATTCGTGGTCACGTCCCGCACAATAGCCGCGTGCCCGAACTGGTCGTGCTCGCCGAGCAGCTCCTCGCGCCCGTGCCCGGTGGCACCGGGCGCTACACGGCCGAGCTCCTGCCCGCGCTGGCGAAGACCGCGCCGCCGGGCTGGACGGTGTCCAGCGTGGTCGCGCGGCACGCCGACGTCGGCGCGGCCCGGCTCGAGGGCGTCGACGGGCCGCGGGCGCTGCGGATCCCGCCGCGGGCGCTGATCGGCCTCTGGCAGCTGGGGTTTCCGTGGTGGCCGGGCGGCGACGCGGTGCACGCGCCGACGCCGTTCGCGCCGCCGCGCGCGCCGGCCGGGAAGACGTTGAGCGTGACCGTGCACGACACCGTGCCGTGGACCCACCCCGAGACCCTCACCGCGCGCGGGGTCAGCTGGCACCGGTCGATGATCGCGCGCGCGGCGCGGCGCGCGTCCGGGCTGGTCGTGCCGACGCGGGCGGTCGCCGACGAGCTGGCGGTGCTGATCGACGTCGACGTCCCGGTGCGCGTGGTCCCGCACGGGGTGCGGGTCCCGACCGGCTCCGCGCCTCTCGACCTCCCGCCGGAGTACGTGCTGGCCGTCGGGACGATCGAGCCGCGCAAGGGGATCGACGTGCTGGTCGACGCGGTCGCGGCGCTGGAAGACACGGTGCTCGTGCTGGCCGGGCAGCCGGGCTGGGGCGGCGTCGACCCGGTGGCGCTGGCCGCCGAGCGCGGCCTTCCGGCGGACCGGCTGCGGATGCTGGGGAAGGTGTCGGACGCCGAGCTGGCGACGGTGCTGCGGCGGGCGAGCGTGCTGGCCGTGCCGAGCCTCGCCGAGGGGTTCGGGCTGGGCCTGCTGGAGGCGATGGCGGCGGGGATCCCGGTGGTGCACACGGACGTCCCGGCGCTGGCCGAGGTGGCGGGCGGCGCGGGGATCATGGTCCCGCGTGGCGACGCGGCGGCGCTGGCAGCCGCGTTGCGAGAGGTGCTGAACTCACCCTCCGTGGCGGCCGCCCTCACTCGATCGGGGAGGGAGCGGGCGCGCGCGTTCACCTGGCGCCGCGCGGCCGAAGCCGTCTGGGCGATTCACACGCGGGCTCACGGCTGACCGGTTTGCCAGTTCCCCACCATGACGCAGGGTCGCCGCCGTACCCTGCAGGGGTGAGCGATGAGCCCCGGGTCCTGATCGACGCCACCGCGGTTCCCGCGGACCGCGGCGGGGTCGGCCGGTACGTGGACTCGCTCGTCGCCGCGCTCGACGCGGACGGGGCGCGGATCACCGTCGTCTGCCAGCCCCGGGACCTGCAGCTTTACGATCGGCTGGCGCCGCGCTCGCGGGTCGTGCCCGCTTCGCCGTCGACGACCACCCGCACCGCGCGGCTGACCTGGGAACAGGCGACCCTGCCCCGGTTGGTGCGCCGCCTCGGCGCGGACGTCGTCCACTCGCCGCACTACACGATGCCGCTGGCCACGTCGGCGGCATCGGTCGTCACGCTCCACGACGCGACGTTCTTCACCGACGCCGTGCTGCACTCGTCGGTGAAGGCCCGGTTCTTCCGCGCGTGGACGGCGACAGCGCTCCGGCGCGCGACGCTGTGCGTGGTGCCGTCGGCGGCGACGGCGGCGGAGCTGGCCCGCGTCGGCCCGGTCCGGCACGCTTCGTTGGAAGTCATTCACCACGGCGTCGACACCGAGCGCTTTCACCCGCCGTCACCGTCGGAGGTGGCGGCCGCCCGATCGGCGGTCGGGCTCGGGCGCACGCCTTATGTGGCTTTTCTGGGTGCTTTGGAACCGCGGAAGAACGTGCCGGCGCTGATCCGCGGGTTCGCGCGGGCGGTGGCCGGGCAGCGGGACGCGCCGGCGTTGGTGCTGGCCGGCCAGCCCGGGTGGGACACGCAGGTGGAGCGGGCGCTGGACGCCGTCCCCCATCGGCTTCGGGTGATCCGGGCAGGATATCTGCCCTTCGGGACGCTGGCCGGGTTCCTCGGCGGTTCGGAGCTGGTGGCTTATCCGTCGCTGGGCGAGGGTTTCGGCCTGCCGGTACTGGAGGCGATGGCGTGCGGCGCCTGCGTGCTGACGACCCGGCGGCTGTCGCTGCCGGAGGTCGGCGGCGACGCGGTGGCGTACTGCGGCGTCGGCGCGGGCGACGTGGCGGCGGCGATCGAGGAGCTGCTGGCCGACCCGGGCCGCCGAGCCGAGCTGGCGACGGCGGCCCAGCAGCGCGCGAAGGAGTTTTCCTGGGCCACCACCGCCGAACGGCACCGCGAGGCGTACGCAAAGGCCTGGTCCCGCCACCTCCGCACCCGCTGAAGCGTGATCCGAGAGTCGACACGCGTGATTGAAGGGTCGACACGCGTGATTGGAGGGTCGACACGGCAAAACGCGGCCCCGCGCAGTGTGTCGACTCCCCAAACACGCGTGTCGGCTTCCTGATCACGCGTGTCGGCGGTTCCGTCACGCGGTGCGGGGTGGCGGGGTCGCGTTCGGTGACCGGTGGACAATGGCCGGGTGACTGAGCACCCCCGCTATGGCGACGAAGTCGGCGTCGTGACCGTGACCTACTTCTCCGAGGACACCATCGAGCGGTTCCTCGACACCCTCGAGAAGGCCACCGAGCGCGAGGTCAAGGTGGTCGTCGCGGACAACGCGTCCGTCGAAGGCGCCCTCGAAGAGGTCGCGAAGAAGCGCAAGAACGTGCAGCTGCTCAGCATCGGGGAGAACGTCGGCTACGGGACCGCCGCCAACCGGGGCGTCGCCGAGCTGGACGACCGGTACGGCTGGGTCGTCGTCGTCAACCCGGACCTCGAATGGGAGCCCGGCTCGCTCGACGCCCTCCTCGACGTCGCGGGCCGCTGGCCGCGCGGGGGTGCCTTCGGGCCGCTCATCAAGGACCTCGACGGCACCGTCTACCCCTCGGCGCGGCTGCTGCCGTCGTTCGGGCGCGGCATCGGGCACGCCGCCTTCGCGAAGGTCTGGCCGGGCAACCCCTGGACGAAGCAGTACCGCCAGGAGACCGGCACGCCGGTCGAGCGCACGTCGGGCTGGCTGTCCGGCTCGTGCCAGCTCATCCGCCGGGAGGCGTTCGACTCCGTCGGCGGCTTCGACACGCGCTACTTCATGTACTTCGAGGACGTCGACCTCGGTGACCGGCTGGCGAAGGCCGGCTGGCTGAACGTCTACGCGCCGTCCGCGAGCGTCACCCACGAAGGTGGGCACTCGACGTCGCAGGCGTCGAAGAAGATGCTCAAGGCCCACCACGACAGCGCTTACCGCTACCTCGCCGACCGCCACCCGGGCCTCGCCTGGAAGCCGGTGCTGGCCGCCGTGAAGCTCGGGCTGGCGGTCAGGCTGAAGCTCGAGACCCGCTAGATCCCGTCGAGCCGGCGCGAAAGGTCGGACCTGCCGTTGTTCTGCGTCACCGTCGGCACCAGGCCGGTGTCCTCCGGGTCCGGCTCCTTCAGCGGGCTCGTGATCGGCTCGGCCTGGGGACGGCGGGCCAGCGGCGTCGTCACCGGGGTCTTCATCGGTGTCGTCGGCGCCGGCGTGCTCAACGGGGCGGTGGCCTGGGGACGACGTCCGCCCGCCGCTTCCAGCCGCCGAGTCGGAGACGCGCCCGCGAGCGGGTGGTCGTTCTCCTCGATCAGCGACGCCGGCAGCTGCGTCGTCGTGTCCGGGTCCTGGCTTCTGTCGAGGCCGTCGATGGCGGCACGCGGTATCTGCTGCGTGTTCGAGGCGTCCATCGGCGAAATGGCGCTGTCCGGCGTCACCACGAACACACCGCGCGCCTGGGCTCGTGCGAGCAGGGCGTCCGCCCGATCGCGGGGGTCCATCCCCTCGGCCTCCCGACTGACCCGGGGCCCTCTGGGGAAAGGCCCGCCTGTTTCGTGTCTAGGGTAGGCCCTCCGGGCGACCTCCGTCAGGGTTTCCCGCGGCTTGTCGCTCAGCGGTGCGTGATACAAGAGGAGATTTCCGTGACGTCCGAGGTCGAGATCGACGCCGTCGTGCTGGTCGGGGGCAAGGGCACGCGCCTGCGGCCACTGACCCTTTCGGCACCGAAGCCGATGCTCCCGACAGCCGGGACGCCCTACCTCAGCCACCTGTTCTCGCGCATCCGCGAGGCCGGGATCCGGCACGTCGTGCTGGGGACGAGCTACCGGGCGGAGGTGTTCAAGGAGTACTTCGGCGACGGCAAGTCGATCGGTCTGGACCTCGAGTACGTCGTCGAGGAGGAGCCGCTCGACACGGCGGGCGCCATCCGGAACGTCTACGACAAGCTGCGCGCCGACCACGTGATCGTCTTCAACGGCGACATCATCTCCGGCTCCGACCTCGGCGAGCAGCTGCGCGTGCACCGCGAGTCCGAGGCCGACGTCACCCTGCACCTGCAGCGCGTGCCCGACCCGAGCCGGTTCGGCTCGGTGCCGACCGACGAGACCGGGCGCGTCCAGGCCTTCCTCGAGAAGACGCCGAACCCGCCGACCGACCAGATCAACGCCGGCTGCTACGTCTTCCGCCGCCCGGTGATCGAGTCGATCCCGACCGGGCGCCGCGTCTCGGTCGAGCGCGAGACGTTCCCGCGGCTGCTCGAGCAGGGCGCGCACATCCACGGCTTCGTCGACGCGTCCTACTGGCTGGACGTCGGCACGCCGGAGGCGTTCGTCCGCGGCTCGGCCGACCTGGTGCGCGGCGTCGCGCCGACGTCGGCGCTGCCCGGCCGTCCCGGCGACTTCCTGGTGCTCGACGGCGCTTCCGTGGCCGAAGACGCCCAGCTGTCCGGTGGTTCGACCATCGGCGGCGGCGCGGTGGTCGGCTCCGGCGCGAAGATCGACGGCTCGGTGCTCTTCGACGGCGCCGCCGTGTCCGAGGGCGCGATCGTCGAGCGTTCGGTGCTCGGGCACGGTGCGCGCGTCGGCGCCGGCGCGGTGCTGCGCGGGGTCGTGCTGGGCGACGGCGTGTCCGTCGGCGCCGGCTGCGAGCTGCTCGACGGTGCCCGGATCTGGCCCGACACCGTGCTGCCCGACGGTTCCGTCCGCTTCTCGAGCGACGCCTAGCCATGTTCTGGCGTCCCGCGTTCGAGGTCGACCTGGGCGGCGTCCTGGGTCCGCTGAAGCGCGGGCGCGGGTCGCTCAACATCCTCACCGACGAGCGCGGGATCACGTGGCTCGCGTCGAACACGCCGGACGGCCCGGGCACCCTCGCCCTGCGCAAGCTGACCGACGGCCGCATCGAGGCCGCGGCCTGGGGCGAGGGCAAGGATCGGCTGCTCACCGGCGTCCCCGCGCTGCTGGGCGCGAACGACGACGACTCCGGGTTCGTCGCGCACCACGACGTCGTCGCGCGCGCCCGGCGCGAGAACCCGGGGCTGCGGCTGGGCGCCACCGGCGTCGTGTGGGACTGGCTGGTGCTCGCGGTGCTGGAGCAGAAGGTGACCGGCAAGGAGGCGATCCGGTCGTGGGCCGAGCTGTGCCGCCGGTTCGGCGCGCCGGCGCCCGGACCGGGCCCGGAACGGCTGCGCGTGCCGCCGACGCCGGTCGCGCTGCGGTCGCTGCCGGACTGGCACTGGCACCGCGCGGGCGTCGACATCAAGCGCCGCACGGCGTTGCTCAACGCGGCCCGCGTCGCCCACCACCTGGAGCGGGCGGTCGAGCTGCGCGGGATCGAGGGCAGGCACCTGCTGCGTCACGTCCCGGGGATCGGGGTGTGGACGGCGGCGGAGATCGCGCAGCGCGCGTGGGGCGACCCGGACGCGGTCAGCTTCGGCGACTACAACATCCCGTCGATGGTCGGGAACGCCGTGCTGGGCCTGAAACTCGACGACGCGGGCATGGCGGAGGTCCTGGCGCCGTACGCCCCGCAGCGGCAGCGGGCGGTGCGCTACCTGGAGGCGGCGGGCCACCGGCGGCCGCGCTTCGGCCCGCGCATCGAGCTGCGCGACTACCGCGCCATGTGAGAGCCCCGGACTACTGCTGGGGCGGGTACGGCGGTTGCTGGCCGGGGTAGCCGCCCGGCTGGGGCGGGTACGGCGGCTGCTGGCCCGGATAGCCTTGCTGCGGCGGGTATCCCGGTGGCTGCTGGCCGGGGTAGCCCTGCGGTGGGTAGCCCGGCTGCTGGCCCGGATACCCCTGCTGGGGCGGGTAACCCGGGTACTGCTGCGGCGGGTACGGCGGCTGCTTCGGCTTGTTCGCCTTGAGCACCAGGACCACCACGGTCACGACCACCGCGACCGGCACCAGGATGATCAGCAGCGTCAGGACGCTCAGCACACGATCAGCCCCTTCCTTCGTCGAGCGCGGCACGGACGATCGCCAGCGCCTCGGCGTCGTCCAGGCCGAGCTTACGGGTGAGGTCCGCGTATCGGGCCGCGGCCTGCTGGGCGCGGCGGCGGCTCTGATCGCCGGACGCCGCGACGAAGCTGCCCGCCCGGCCGCGCGTCTCGATCAGCCCGGCTTCCTCCAGCTCGCGGTACGCGCGGGCCACCGTGTTCGGCGCGATTCCGAGGTCGGCGGCGAACTGGCGGACCGTGGGCAGCTTCGTGCCCACCGGCAGGCTCCGGTCGTTGATCCGCGTCGCGAGCCCGGACCGCACCTGCTCGAACGGCGGGACCGGCGAACTGCTGTCGAAGGGGATGATCACCAGCTCTGCGGACCCGCTCCCGGCCCCGGCGGCCGCTGCCCGTACGGCCCCTGCGGAACCGGCTGCGACGGCGGGAAGCCCGGCTGCTGCGGAACCGGCTGCGACGGCGGGAACCCGGCCTGCTGCGGCGCGAACCCGGCCTGCGGACCCGGCGGGTACCCGGGCTGCGCGGCGAACCCACCCGGCCCCGGCTGCGGTGGGAACGCGGCGGTCCCTTGCCGCGGCGGGGCGAACCCACCCGGTGGCTGCGCGAACCCTTGCTGCGGCGGGAAGTTCTGCTGCGGCGGGAACTGCCCGCCCTTTTTCATCGCCTCTTCGCGGCGCATCTTCGACACCCGCACCGCCACCACGATCACGAACACGATGATCGCCAGGATCAGCAGGCCGACGACGATGTAGCCGAACACCCCGCTGTCCCCGCCGCTGCCGGAGTGATAGTGCACCCGCTCGGGGAACCGCGTAGCCATGTGGACCTCCCTCTCCGCGTCCCAGGCTAGTGCCCGGCACCGACAGGAACGGCCGCTTTCACCAGATCGGCGAGATCTTCCGACCCCACCGGGAGCGCGTCCACCGGCCACCACCGCAGGTCGTCGGACTCGTCGCTGCGCACCGGCTCCGCGCCCGCCGGGGCGTGCACCGCGTACCGGACGTCGAAGTGCCGCGTCGGCACCCCGAGCGAGCAGGTGATCGGGTGGACGTCCAGGTGGACCGGCTCGGCGGAGATCCGCAGCCCGGCCAGCCCGGACTCCTCGGTCGCCTCCCGCAGCGCGGCCGCGGCCAGCGAGACGTCGGCGGGCTCGCAGTGCCCGCCGAGCTGCAGCCAGCGGCCGACCCGCGGGTGCAGCGTGAGCAGGACCCGCGTCCCGGTGTGGTCCAGGACCACCGCCGACGCCGTGAGGTGCCCGGCTTCGCACGAGCGCTGACAGCTGTCCTCGCGCGCCGCGAGGAACCCGAGGAACGCCTGGCGCAGCGACTCCTGGGAAGCGAGATCGGGCCGCCACGAACCCAGGGTCGTGACGGCGTCCGCGTGCAGGCTCACAGCTCCAGCAGTCCTTCCCCGGGCGTGATCGGCCCGCGCGGGCCGGGATCGTCGAGCGGGACGCCGATCGCGACCGAGCCGAGCGGCTGCCAGCGTTCGTCGAGCCCGAGGACCTCGCGGACGAGCGGGGCGGCGAAGATCGTCGACCCGATCCAGCAAGAACCGAGCCCTTCGGCCGCCAGCGAGACGAGCAGGCCCTGCACCGCGGCGCCGCCCGCGACGGTGAACATCGTCTTCTCGCAGTCGTTGCGACGCTCGTCGCGGTAGGTGTGCGCGCCGTCGGGCACCAGGAACGGGATGACCACTTCCGGGGCCCGGTAAAGGATGTCGCCGCGGCTGAGCCGCTTCGCGATCTGCTCCTGCGTGAACTCGTCCGCGGACAGGTCGGCCCGCCACGACTCGCGCATCGCGTCGAGCAGCTTGTGCCGCAGGCCCGGGTCGCGCAGCCAGACGAACCGCACCGGGTGCGTGTGGTGCGGCGCGGGCGCGGTCAGCGCGGACGCCACGGCGCGGCGCATCGCGGCCGGGTCCACCGGCTCGTCCGAGAAGTGCCGCACCGAACGCCGCGCCGGGACGGCCGCGCGC
Organism: Amycolatopsis sp. NPDC005961; assembly: GCF_040629235.1. Taxonomy (NCBI): domain Bacteria; kingdom Bacillati; phylum Actinomycetota; class Actinomycetes; order Pseudonocardiales; family Pseudonocardiaceae; genus Amycolatopsis; species Amycolatopsis sp. NPDC005961. The sequence goes on from NZ_JBEXVF010000005.1 coordinate 137,089, forward strand.
CGCCCCTGCTCGATGGCCTCGTTCGTGCCCAGCCGGAAGAGGTCCTCCTCCAGCGGGCGGACCAGGTTCCGGGCCGTCGAGCCGTCGTCGAAGATGTCCAGGCCGCGGACGACGGCGACCGGCGTGCCGCCGAGCTTGCCCTTGACCAGGTCGGCGGCCGCGGCCAGCTCGTCGGCGACCGCGACCTCGGTGACGGCCAGCTCGTTGCCCTGCCCGTCCACCTCGCCGCGGTAGGCGTGCAGCACGCGCAGCCCGGACGAGCCGATCGCGGCGTCGGTCTGCCCGACCCGCCACGCGCGGCCCATCGTGTCGGTGACGACCACCGCGACCTCGACGCCGAGCCGCTCGCGCAACCCGTTGCGCAGGGCCAGGGCCGACGCGTCCGGGTCGGCCGGCAGCAGCGCGACCTCGTCGCCCTCGACGTTCGACGCGTCGATGCCCGACGCCGCCTGCACGATCCCCAGGTGGTTCTGGGTGATCACCGTGCGCGCGATCCGCGCCACCACCCGGATGGCCTCGCGCTCGACGAGCTTGCGGCGCTCGGTGTCGCGGGCCTCGGGGTCGGCGGGCACCTTGACGAGCCTGCCCTCGGCCTTCGAGACGATCTTGCTGGTCACGACGAGGACGTCACCCGAGCGCAGCCACGGCGCGGCCTTGACGATCGCGCCGGTCAGGTCGTCGCCGGGGCGGAACTCCGGCAGCCCGGTGACGGGCAGGATCTCCAGCTTGGCGGAAGCGTGGTCATTCAACGGGGGCTCCAGCCAGTTCCAGCGCCGCGCGGGCCATCGCCGCGGTCGCGTCCACATCGGACATCAGCAGCGGGACGTCGCGCACGGTCACGCCCGGCACGTCGGCCGTCTCGCCTTCCGCGATCAGCCAGCCGTCGAGCACGCCGTCGGCCTTGCGCGAGCCGTAGTGCCGGCCCACCGCCTCCGCCGACGTCTCGACGCCGATCGCGGTCAGGCACGCGTCGGCCATCCCGCGCAGCGCCTTGCCGCCGATGATCGGCGACACCCCGACGACGCCGGCCGACGTCTTGCGCAGCGCGTCCCGGATCCCCGGCACGCCCAGCGTGGTCCCGATCGACACCACCGGGTTCGACGGCGCGAACAGCACGGCGTCGGCGCCGGCGATGGCTTCGAGCACGCCCGGCGCGGGCTTGGCCTCGTCGTTGCCGACCGCGACGATCGAGTGCGCCTTCGGCTCGGCGCGGTAGCGCACCCACCACTCCTGGAAGTGGACGGCCTTCTGCTGGCCGTCCTGCTCCGGGTCGTCGATGACGACGTGCGTCTCGACGCGGTCGTCCGACATCGGCAGCAGCCGGACGCCGGGCTGCCAGCGGTCGCACAGGGCCTCGGTCACCGCCGAAAGCGGATAGCCCGCCCGCAGCATCCGGGACCGGATCAGGTGGGTGGCGATGTCCTTGTCGCCGAGGCCGAACCAGCTCGGCTCGGCGCCGTAGGCCGCCAGCTCCTCCTTGACGACCCAGGTCTCGCCCGAATGCCCCCAGCCGCGGTCCTTGTCGATCCCGCCGCCCAGCGTGTACATGCAGGTGTCCAGGTCCGGGCAGATCCGCAGGCCGTGCATCCAGACGTCGTCGCCGGTGTTGACCAGCGCCGTCACCTCGTGCCCGGACTCGCTCGCGCCTTCGGGCGTCATGCCCAGCGCCGACTTCAAACCCAGCAGGAAGCGGGCCCCGCCCACTCCGCCGACCATTACCACGATCTTCACGACGTCGAATCCTCGCACGAGCCGGGTGCGGGCACCCAGTACCGGTATCTGTGGTGCGGGGCGTAGCCCAGCCCCGCGTAGAGCGCGAGTGCGCCCGAGTTCCCCTCCGCCACCTGCAACACCGCCCGGTCCGCTCCGTGTTCCGCGCCCCACGCGTGGAGGGCGCCCATCAGCGCTTTCGCGAGCCCGCGGCGCCGGAAGGCGGGATCCACCTCCAGGCGGCCGACGTGCAGCCAGCCGTCGACCAGGGCGCCGCGGACGACCCCGGCGGCGGCGCCGTCGAGCGTCGCGACGCCGTACCCGACCTTCCCACCGGTCAGGACGCTCCGCGCGGCCGGGATGTCCTCGCCGGGCCCGAGCGTGAGCGCCCACCACTCCGGCGTCGGCTCGTCGTGCACGACGACGCCGCCGACCGGGGATGCGCCGGTCAGCGGCGCGGTGAGCACGACGACCTCGTGGCCGCGGTGGTGCCGCGTCGCCTGGAACCAGCCCTCGGCGACGATCGCCCGCTCGTTGGGGCTGTCGCGGACCACCTGCACCATCGGCTGGATCCCCCGATCGTGGGCGAAGTCACACACCGCGCGCAGGGCGTCCGGGATCGGCAGGCCGGGGTCGCCGAGGGCGAGCGCGCTGTTCGCGCGGCCGGTGAAGCCGTCCGCCCAGCGCAGACGCCAGGTCCCCAAGAGTTTTTCGACCAGCGGCGGCCATGCTCTGCTGCAGGCGATTTCGAGCGTCTCGGGTGCGTTCACCGCTAGATTGTCCCCAAGGCCGTGAAAGGCGCGGAGCGGATTTTCCCGAGGAGGTGGCCGTGGGCATCCAGCGCAAGGATGAGCGGCACAACGAGAAGCTCGTCGACGAGATCTCCGAGGGGTTCAACCGCGCCGTGGGGGAGAAGAAGACCGAAAGTGACGCCGGCGAGGCACCCAAGCCGCGCTTCGTCATCACCGGCGACGCCCGGGCCACCCCGCCCCCGCGCCGCCGGGAGAGGTGAGCACGCGCCATACCCGGGGTATGGCTAAGGCTTGCCTCACCAACCGAACGGGTGGCCGAACCGCGTAGTGTCGGCCACGACTGGCTGTTTGCAGAGAAAAGCAGGAGTGCGCAGTGACCTACGTGATCGCCGAGCCCTGCGTCGACGTGCTCGACAAGGCGTGTATCGACGAGTGCCCCGTGGACTGCATCTACGAGGGCGAGCGGATGCTGTACATCCACCCGGACGAGTGCGTCGACTGCGGCGCCTGCGAGCCGGTCTGCCCGGTCGAGGCGATCTACTACGAGGACGACGTCCCGGACAACTGGTCGGACTACACCAAGGCCAACGTCGACTTCTTCGACGAGCTGGGCTCGCCCGGCGGCGCCTCCAAGGTGGGCAAGACCGCGCACGACCCGGCGTTCATCAAGGCGCTGCCCCCGCAGGGCGAATGAGCCGGGTCGCGCTGCCCGACTTCCCCTGGGATTCGCTCGCCGAGGTCAAGGCCACGGCGAGCGCGCACCCCGGCGGGATGGTCGACCTCTCCATCGGCACGCCCGTCGACCCGGTCCCGGCCGGCATCCGCGACGCGCTCGCGTCGGTGTCGGAGATCCCGGGCTACCCGACGACGCACGGCATCCCGGCCCTGCGCGCGGCGGCCATCGCCGCCCTCGGCCGCCGGCACGGTGTCACCGGCATCGAGCCGGACGCGGTGCTCCCGACGATCGGGTCGAAGGAGGCCGTGGCCTGGCTGCCGCGCCTGCTCGGCTTCGGTCCCGGCGACCTCGTCGTCATCCCGGAGCTGGCCTACCCGACGTACGAGGTGGGGGCGCTGCTCGCGGGCGCGTCGATCCTGCGTGCCGACAGCACGGTCGCGCTCGGCCCGCAGCGGCCGGCGATGATCTGGCTGAATTCGCCCTCCAACCCGACGGGTCGCGTGCTCCCGGTGGAGCACCTGCGCAAGGTCGTCGAGTGGGCCCGCGAGCGCGACGTCGTGGTGGTCTCCGACGAGTGCTACCTGGCGCTGGGCTGGGAGACTTCGCCGTTGTCGGTGCTGCACCCGGACGTGTGCGGCGGCAGTACCGACGGCCTGATCGCGGTGCACTCGCTGTCCAAGTCGGCGAACCTCGCCAGCTACCGCGCGGGCTTCCTGACCGGTGACCCCCGGCTGATCGCGCAGCTGCTCGAGATCCGCAAGCACGCGGGCATGATCGTGCCCCGCCCGGTCCAGGAGGCGATGGTCGCCGCCCTGACCGACGACGAGGCGCTGGCCGCTCAGCGCGAGCGTTATGCCCGGCGTCGGCTGTCGCTGCGGAAGGCGTTGCAGGACAACGGTTTCCAGATCGACCACTCCGAGGCGGGCCTGTACCTCTGGGCAACCCGCGACGAGCCTGCGACGGCGACGGTTGAGTGGCTGGCCGACCGCGGGATCCTGGTGGCTCCAGGAACGTTCTACGGCCCGACCGGCGGCAAGCACGTCCGGGTCGCGTTGACCGCGACGGACGAGCGCGTCGACGCTGCCGTGGAGCGCTTGAGTCAGTAGTCCCGGCCCGTGAAGCCGCGGTAGACGAACCGGGTGAGCGCTTCGATCGCCTCTTCGTCGGTCGGCGGCGTCCACCCCGCCGGCGCCGGGTCGAGCAGCCACATCTGCGCGAAGCTGTCGACGAGCTGGTACATCATCGCGATCGTCAGCTCGGTGCTGGCCGGCAGCCGCATCCCGGCCGCCGTCACGTGGGCGAGGTGGCCGTTGAGATCCGCGCCCTGAGTGGCGCCGAAGCTCGCCAGCGTCCGGGCGAACGCGTCGTTGACCATCGCCGCCTGGCGCAGCGCCTGCATCGTCGGCGCGTGCTCCTTGTAGAAGTCCCAGTACTGCGCCACGTGCCAGCGCACCGCCGCCGGGTCGCTGAAGTCCGACAGGTGCCCCTCGGTCAGCGCGCTCTCGTCGCCGGACGTCGCGATATCGGCCAGGAGCGCTTCGAGCAGCTCTTCCTTGCCGGGGAAGTGGTTGTAGAACGACCCCGCGGCCCGGCCCGCCTCGGCGGTGATGTCCGTGATCTTCGTGTTCAGGTAGCCCTTCCGCGCGAACACGCGCCGGGCCGCCTCCTTCAGCGCGGACTCCGTCTCCGCGGCCTTCTCCTTGCGGTTCACCGCCACCTCCTTGACGCCGGACGCTAGCAGTGTCATTCTGAATCCAGATTCACTGAATCACAATTCACTGGGAGGACGAGATGGACACTCGGGTGCTGATCGCGGGGGCGGGGCCGACCGGGCTGACGCTGGCCATCGAGCTGGCCCGGCGCGACGTCGCCGTGCGGATCATCGACAAGGCCGAGACGTATTTCGTGGGCTCGCGCGGCGATGGGCTCCAGCCGCGCACGCTGGAGATCTTCGAGGACCTCGGCGTGCTCGACGCGGTGCTGGCCGCGGGGGCCGCGCCGGTGCCGATGAAGATCCACCTCGGCGGCGAGGTCGTCGGCGAGCGGATGATGTTCGACCCGGTCGAGCCGACGCCGGCGAAGCCGTACCCGACCGGCTGGTTCCTCGGCCAGTCGCAGACCGAGGGCATCCTGCGCGACCGGCTGGCCGAGTTCGGCGTGCACGTCGAGCTGAGCACCGCGCTGACCGGCTTCGAGCAGGACGCCGACGGCGTCACGGCCACGCTGAGCACGGGGGAGACCGTCCGCGCCGAGTACCTGGCCGGCGCCGACGGCGGCAAGAGCTTCGTCCGCAAGACGCTGGGGATCGCGTTCCAAGGCAGCACCGACGAGTCGATCCGGATGCTGCTCGGCGACGTCCACGCGGAGGGGCTGGACCGCGCGTACGGCCACTGGTTCGCGACGCCGGAAGACCCGATGAGCGGCATGATGTTCAGCCCGCTGCCGGGCACGCCGTGGTTCCAGTTCGGTGCGCCGCTCGGCGACGGTGAGCTGGACGCCGAGACGGCGTTGCCCGCGGTCCAGGCCCGGCTCGACGCCCTCAGCGGCGGCACCGTCAAGCTGTCCGACCTGGCCTGGTCGACGGTGTGGCGGCCGAACGTCCGGCTGGCCGAGCGGTTCCGCGACGGCCGGGTCTTCCTGGCCGGCGACGCGGCGCACGTCCACCCGCCGACCGGGGGCCAGGGCCTGAACACCGGCGTCGGAGACGGCTACAACCTGGGCTGGAAGCTCGCCGACGGCGCACCCGAGCTGATCGACAGCTACGAGGCCGAGCGCCGGACGAACGCGGCGCGCGTGCTCGGCATCTCGACGGAGCTGATGCAGAAGTACGTCGACGGCGACGAGGACGCCCACCGGCGCGGCGAGGACACCCAGCAGCTGGACATCAGCTACCGCGGCGGCCCGCTGTCCCCGGCCGGCACCGGTGCGCTGCGTCCCGGCGACCGCGCCCCGGACGCGCCACTGCTCGACGCGAACGGCAAGCGCGTGCGGCTGTTCGAGCTGTTCCGCGGCCCGCACGCGACGTCGCTGACCTTCGGCGACGGCCCGGCGGAGGGCTACCGGATCCTGCCCGCGGGGAGCGTCGCGACGGGTGCGGACCTGGTCGACGACGGTGGCCACGCGTACGCGGCGTACGAGGCCGAGGACGGCCGGCAGGTGCTCATCCGGCCCGACGGGTACGTCTGGTCGATCGCCTGATCACGACATCCCGCTGTGCGTGGAGTTGTCGTAGGTGCCGTTCGGCTTGGCGCGGTAGGGGTAGCGGCCGAGCTTCCGCCCGCGCCGCACCCGGCGACCGGCCAGGACGCCGATCGTGAGGACGATCAGGAGCAGCAGGACCACTCCGCCGATGGCGAGGGTCAGCGCGGTCTCCATCAGCCGAGCTTACGGTCGGCGGCCGGGCTGCGGGGGTGGTCAGGCGTGGAGGGCCTTCGCGGCGTCGTCGACCGCGGCCCAGGAGGCGCGCCAAGCCGCGCGGGCCTCGGCGCGGCGGCCCAGCTCGCGCTCGGCGATCCGGCCGGCGACGAAGCCGACCTCGCCGTCGGCCGTGTCCAGCACCGTGCGCATCCGCTCGGCCGCGATCACCGCGTCCTGGTGGTCGCCGAGCACGGTCTGGAAGTTCCGCGTCGCCTTGATCAGCTGCTTGATCCGCTTGGCCCGCTTCTTCTTCGCCGACGTCTGGGCCAGCTCGGCGGCGTACCGGAGCTTCTTGCCGTGGATGCGCAGGGCGTGCAGGTCGTCGTCCGGCGGGTCGGCGGGCAGCGCGCGGACGGCCTTCGCGAGCTTCCGGTGCGGCTTCGCCAGCCCGGCGACCAGGTCGTGCGACCGCTCCGCCACCTCGGCGGCGGCCTCCCGGTCGCGGGTCAGCAGGCTGACCTCCCGCAGCAGCGTCGAGTAGCGGGCACTGGACAACGCCCGGGTCAGCCGCCGTTTCGCCGTGGCGCGCTCGGTGACGAAGCGGGACACCAGCCGGCGCCCGGCGGCCTGGTCTCGGACCTCGAAGTCGGCGATGACCTCGCGCAGGTGCCCGATCAGGACGTCGTAGTCGCGCACCTCGCCGAGCGACTGCCCGAGCCAGCCCAGCTCCGCGCGCACCGGCTCGGCGCCGTCCCCGACCAGCGCGCCGGACAGCTTCAGCACGCTGCGCATCCGCCGCAGGGCGACGCGCATCTGGTGCAGGTCCTCGGGATCGGCGCCCGAGCGCGTGCCGGGTTCGTACGCGAGCAGCGCGCGGATCTCCCGGTCGAGCTTGGCCCGCACGTGGTGGGCCGCCGGATCAGCCGGGCGCGCCTCGACCGGGAGCTCCGGCAGACCCAGTTCGGCCGGGGTACGAGGCAACGATTCGGTGGTCACACCATGAATACTAAGTGAATTCCGCCGCTCAGTCGTTGGCGTGCAGCATCGAGTTCAGCTCGACGCCGGACCCCGTCCGCGGCACGACCTCGACCGCGCCGGTCGCCGAGTTGCGGCGGAAGACCGCGCCCGAGACGCCGTTGAGCTCGCGGGCCTTGACGACCTTGCCGTCGACGACGACCTTCGTCCCCGCCGTCACGTACAGCCCGGCCTCGACGACCGTGTCGTCGCCCAGCGAGATCCCGACGCCGCCGTTCGCGCCGATCAGGCAGCGCTCGCCCAGCGAGATCGTCTCCTTGCCGCCGCCCGACAGCGTGCCCATGATCGACGCGCCGCCGCCGACGTCCGAGCCGTCGCCGACCACGACGCCGGCCGAGATCCGGCCCTCGACCATCGACGCGCCGAGCGTGCCGGCGTTGAAGTTCACGAAGCCCTCGTGCATCACGGTCGTGCCGGACGCCAGGTGCGCGCCGAGCCGCACGCGGTCCGCGTCGCCGATCCGGACGCCGGACGGCAGCACGTAGTCGACCATCCGCGGGAACTTGTCGACGCTGTAAACGGTCACCGCGCCGCGCGAGCGCAGCCGCAGCCGCGTCGTCTCGAAGCCCTCGACCGGGCACGGGCCGTGGTTGGTCCACACGACGTTCGCGAGCAGGCCGAACATCCCGTCGAGGTTCTGGCCGTGCGGGCGGACCAGCCGGTGCGAGAGCAGGTGCAGCCGCAGGTACATGTCGTGGGTGTCCGCGGGCGCGTCGGCCAGCTTGCCGATCGTGGTGCGGACGGCGACGACCTCGACCCCGCGGTCGGTGTCCGGGCCGAGCAGCGCCGCGGCGGCTTCGCCGAGCAGCTCGGTGGCCTCTTCGGTGCTCAGGCGCTCGGTGCCGGGGGACCCGGTCTCGATCAGCTTCGGGTGCGGGTACCAGGTGTCGAGGACCGTCCCGTCGGTCGCGACGGTGGCCAGCCCGACGCCGCTGGCGCCGGTCGTTTCGGGGTTCGGGCTCTGCTCGCTCACGGCCCTCACGGTAGTCCGTAACCTCTGGGGCCAAGCCCCAGACCCCAGCCGGGCGCAAGCCCCCTGAACCCCCGGAAGACCGGGGGTGACGCGCGTCAACCACTCGTGGGCCGGGCGGCTACCTGCTTCTTCAGGCCGTCGAGAGCGGCGGCGACGTCGACCAGCGCCTGGGTGCAGGGGCCGCCCGCGTCGGGCACGGTCGTGCAGCCCGCGCTCCGGAACGACTTGATCGCCTGGTCGAGCTTGTCCGCTTCGGCGACCAGCTGCGGGTCGCGGTCGTCCGCGCGCTTGCGGGCCGTGCCCGGCACGTTGGCGACCTCCGTGACGTACTTCTCACAGCCCTTCGGCAGCTGGGTGCGCGGGCTGGCGTAGCACTGGTCGGCGGTCAGCGCGTCCAGCTTCGTCGGGAGCGCGTCCGGCCCCGGCTCGCCGCCCTGCTTGGGGGTCGGGCCGGCTTCGTTTCCGCAGCCGGACAGGACCAGGACCAGCAACGCGCCGCCCACGGCGACCGGGAACCTACGCACACCCTCACGGTAGCGTGCCGGGCATGAGCCTCGACCTGCGCGCCGACCCCGTCGACCTGACCGCGGCCTTGGTGGACGTCTTCAGCGTGTCCGGATCCGAGGCCGCGCTGGCGACGCTGGTGCGTGAAGCGCTGGAGAAGCAGGCGCCGCACCTCGAGGTGATCCGCAACGGCGACGCCGTCCTCGCGCGCACGAACCTCGGCCGCCCGGCACGGGTCGTGCTCGCCGGGCACCTGGACACCGTGCCGGAAAACGGAAATCTGCCTTCGCGGCGCGAAGGCACCGGCGCCGACGAGGTCCTGCACGGCCTCGGCACGGTCGACATGAAGAGCGGCGACGCGGTGTTCCTGCACCTCGCCGCGACCCTGTCCTCGCCCCGGCACGACATCACGTTCGTCTTCTACGACAACGAAGAGGTCGAGGCGGTCAAGAACGGCCTCGGCCGGATCGAGCGCGAGCTGCCGGAGTGGCTGGCCGGCGACCTGGCGATCGTCGGCGAGCCGTCGAACGGCGTGATCGAGGCGGGCTGCCAGGGCACGATGCGCGTCGAGCTGCGGACCACCGGCAGGCGCGCGCACACGGCGCGGGCGTGGATGGGGGAGAACGCGATCCACGCGCTGGCCGAGCCGATGCGGCGGCTGGCGGAGTACGCGCCGCGCGTCGTCGACATCGACGGGCTGACCTACCGCGAAGGCCTGCAGGCGACGAAGATCGGCGGCGGCGTCGCGGGCAACGTCGTCCCGGACTCGGCCGTGCTGACGGTGAACTTCCGCTTCGCACCCGACCGCACCCCGGAGACGGCGGAACGCCACGTGCGCGAGGTTTTCGACGGCTACGAACTGTCCGTTGTGGACATGTCACCGGGAGCCCTGCCGGGCTTGTCGGCCCCGGCGGCGGCGGAGCTGGTGGCGGCGGCGGGCGGCCACGCGGCGGCGAAGCTGGGCTGGACGGACGTGGCGCGTTTCGCGGCGTTGGGGATGCCGGCGGTGAACTTCGGCCCGGGCAACCCGACGCTGGCCCACACGAAGCAGGAGAACGTCCACACGGCGGAGATCCGTCAGGTGACCGAGGTCCTGCGCAAGTTCCTGTCCTGAGTGGGCCGGCTCAGTGGCGACTGTCACACTCGCGTGGGCTGAGCTGCGGTGACACCCTGGTGCGCGAACCGGAACCCGAACCGTGCAACTTTTCCCCGGCGGGAGCCGTATTCCCTGGTGAAGCCGCATGTTCGGGAGGACCCATGCCGAAAACCGCGAGACGGGCCGCGGCCGTTGCCGCGCTGGCCCTGGCGGTCGTCGGTGCGCTGACCGCCTGTGAACAGCAGCCCGTCGCCGCGCCGGCGGCCGGGCCGATCGTCACCGCCATCGGGGATGCCACCTCGCTGCCGCCGCCGCCCGCCGAACAGCCGCAACAGCAGCAGCCGGTGACGCAGGCCGCGCAGCGGATCACCTTCCCGCGGACCGGCTCCGGCCAGTGGATGTTCACCCCCGGCAGCGACGAGGTGGCCGGCACCCAGGGCAAGCTCATGCGCTACCGGATCGCCCTCGAGACCGACATCGACGGCGTCGGGCCGGCCGCGTTCGCCAAGGCCATCCGCGGCATCCTCGGCGACCCGCGCGGCTGGACCGGCGGCGGCGAGTGGCGGCTGCAGGAGGTCGGGCCCGAGGACCCCGCCGACTTCACCATCTACCTGGCGACGCCGGCCAGCCGCGACAAGCTCTGCGGCGGCACGGCGGACAGCTACACCTCCTGCCGCAACGGCAGCAACGTCGTGCTCAACGTCGCCCGCTGGGCCAACGCCGTCCCGAACTACGGTGCCCCGCTCGACGTCTACCGGCAGTACATGGTCACCCACGAGACCGGGCACCGGCTCGGCCACGGCCACGAGCTGTGCCCGGGCGCGGGCCGGCCGGCGCCGGTGATGGAGCAGCAGACGCTCGGGCTGCACGGCTGCGTCCCGAACCCCTGGCCGTTCCCCAACGGCCGCGAGTACGCCGGCCCGTCCGGCGAGTACAACGACCCGATCCCGGCCGGCGACTCCTAGGCTTGCCGCATGCCGGACACCACTCCGACCTGGCGTCGCGTCGAGGACGACGTCGTTCAGGGGCGGCAACGCCTGATCTTCGTCAACGAACCCGACAGCTGCATCCTGACCACGCTCGCCGTCTACGCCGACGGCGTCGTCGCCTGGCGGTGGGGGACGACCGACTTCGACGGCCTTCGCACCGCGTTCGCCGACGGCACCCTGACTCTGACCCCACCCGAGGACGCGAAGGTCATCGTGAACGGCACCGCCGCCGGCACCGCGCGGCTGGAGTCCTGGCTGACGCCCGAACTCCTCATCGCGGACCTCGCCGACGAGGTGGACCGGCTCAACGACCGGCCGGATTCCTCCGGCCGCTGCTGGGACGCGCTTCTCGCGTATGCCGCCGAGCCGAGCCCCGCCACCCTGGAGATCGTCCGCGAGCGGTACCACGCGGTGCCCGAACACCGGCGGATCTACCTGCTCGGCGACATGGACCAGAACGACGTGCCGGTGCGGATCCTGCTGGCCGAGGTGGGCGAGACGATCCCCGCCCGGGACCCCGACCGCACGATCACCGTGACGCCGGAGAAGCAGGAGTGGGCGCTGGAGTACTTCCGCCGCAGCGAGCGCGGTGTCGCCGAGTCGCGGCAGCGGAACGCCGCGGACGGGCCGGAGACACCGGGCGCGATCCCGCTGCGGATCGGCGTCGGGGTCTACCCGACCGGCTGGCCGGAGCCACCGGGCCCCGAGGTGTTGCAGATCGACTACCCGGCACCGGTTGTGCACGACGGCCGGGAGTACCGGACGGTCATGCACGCCTACTGGGCGCTGTCCACCGACGACGCCGCCTGGCACGATCGGATCGCCGCCGTCGAGCTCGGCCGCGAAGCCCGGATCCTCGCCGAGCGGGCACCCCGCCGGGACGGCTGGTCCGCGGTGCGGCTCGGGGTGCTGGCCGCGCTCCTGCGGGACAAGTTCGACCGGCATCCGGCGATGGCGCAGCGGCTGCGGGAAACCGGTGACGCCCGGCTGCTCTACGGCGATTGGGGTTCGCGGTACTGGAGCTCCGGCGGCGCCAACTGGGTGGGGCGCCTGCTGGAGCTGGTGCGGTCGGAGCTCGCGGGACGCTGACCGGGACCACCGGCCCGGAACGAGTCCGGGCCGGTGCGACTCCTAGCGGCCCTGCAACGACTTGACGTTGTCGCCGAAGGTCCAGCCCTTCGAGCCGTCCCAGTTGATCGACCAGTCCATCAGGCCCTTCAGCCCCGGAACCGACCGCCACGCCTGGGAAACCAGGCTCGGCGACATGTAGCCGCCGCCCGCGCCGGGCTGGGCGGGCAACCCCGGGACCTGCTTGTCGTACGGGACGCGGATCGTCGTGCCCTGCACCACCAGGCCGTTGTTCAGGCACTGCGTCTGCACGGTGAAGCCCTGCACGGTCCCGGCCTGGTACGAGTCGCCGGAGCAGCCGTACATCGATCCGTTGTAGTACTGCATGTTCAGCCACCACAGCCGGCCGTTGTCCGCGTACTTCTTGATGATCGGCAGGTACGCGCCCCAGATCGAGCCGTAGGTGATGCTGCCGCCGGTGACGTACGCGGTCTCCGGCGCCATCGTCAGCCCGAAGTTCGACGGCATCTTCGCCAGCACGCCGTCGATGATCCGGATCAGGTTCGACTGGGACGTCGAGAGTGTCTTGATGTTGCCGCTGCCGGTCAGCCCGGTCTCGATGTCGATGTCGATCCCGTCGAAGTTGTACGCCTTCAGGATCGGCACGACCGTCGCGACGAACTTGTCGGCCACCGCGGACGACGACAGGTCGATCCCGGCCGCCGCGCCGCCGATCGACATCAGGAGCGTCGCGCCCGCGGCCTTCGCCGCGCACATCTCGGCGGGCGTCGACACCTTGACGCCGGCGTCCATCCCGTTCTCCCACAACACGGTCCCGTCGGACCGGATCACCGGGAAGGCGGCGTTGATGACGTTGTAGCCGTGCTGGGCCATGCGTGTGTCGGTGATCGGCACCCAGCCCATTCCGGGGTGGACGCCGTTCGCGGCGCCGTCCCAGTTTTCCCAGTACCCCTGGAGGACCTTGCCGGCAGGCCGGGATTTCACCGCGCACGTGTCGGCCTGCACCGCCCCCTGCGCGGGGGCCGACACGAGCAGCGGGACGGCCAAAGCCGCTGCCAGAAGGGTTCCGAACAGGCGGGTTCTGCGACCGGACATACCGGCTCCCATCGTCGTTGAGGGCGAACGCGGCGTGTTCGTCCACGATAGGGAACCGGGGAAAGCGCTGACTACCTACGAACGGGTGGTCTAGACAACCTGGGGCGCCCGGTGAGAGGCGCCCCAGGCCGAGGGGTCAGACGGTCAGCGTCCAGGAGGACAGGTAACCGGTGTCGGCCGGGCCGACGTCCCGCAGCCGCAGCTGCCAGGCCCCGTTCGCGGCCTCCGAGGAGGCGTTGACGGTGTAGGTGGTGTCGAGGTTCGGCGTCGAGTCGCTGCTGGAGTTCTTCAGCCGGTACGCCGTGCCGTCCGGGGCGACGAGGTCGATGACCAGGTCACCGCGGTAGGTGTGGGTGATGTGCACCTCGACCTTGGTGGTGCCGGACGCGTTGCGCGCGCAGCCGCCGACGGTCGCCGTGCTGTTCACCGCGGCACCGGGGTAATCCGGGATGTCCAGCCGGGTCCCGTTGGTCACCGGGCCGCACGAGGACGTCCCGACCCCGAGGGTGAACGACGCCGTGTGGTCGACGCTGGCGCCGTCGGCGGTCACGGTCACCGGGAAACTGCCGGTCGGAGTGCTTGAAGACGTCGTGATCGTCAGCGTCGAAGAACCGCCCGACTGGACGGTCGCCGGGCTGAACGACGCCGTCGCGCCCGCGGGCAGGCCCGAAGCCGACAGCGAGATGGACTGCGCGCTGCCGGACGTCGTCGCGGTGCTCACCGCGACCTGCAGCGACTGTCCCGGTTGGACGGTTCCGGCGGTCGGGTTCAGGCTCACCGAGAAGTCGTTGCCCTGCGTCGTGGCGACGGCCAGCTTCCAGAGCGCGTAGCCGATCGCGTCGGAGTTCTTCTCCAGCGGGGTGTCCGGGATGTTCGCCGTCGTGTCGCACGCGCGGTGGTAGCAGTTGTCGAACGCCGCACCCGCGGTGCCGCCCCACTTCTGGGCCTGCGCCGAGCTCTTGATGTCGCCGGCGCCGGTGGCCAGGCCGCCGACCGGGATGCCCGCGCTCTTGAACGACGCGTGGTCGGAGCGGCCGTCGCCTTCGCTGTCGCCCTCGGTCTGGATGCCGATCGACGAGAAGTACTCGTCGAAGATCGCCTTGACCGAAGCGACGTCGTCGTAGACGAAGTAACCCCAGTTCTTCGAACCGATCATGTCGAAGTTGAGGTAGGTCTTGATCTTCGTGCGCTCGGCGCTCGGCAGGTTGTTGACGTAGTACTTCGAGCCGACCAGGCCGGACTCCTCGTCGGCCCACCAGGCGAACCGGACGCGCTTGGCCATCGCCGGGTTGGTGCGGGCCAGCGTCAGCGCGGTCTCGAGGATCGACGCGCTGCCGGAGCCGTTGTCGTTGATGCCGGGGCCGGCGCTGACGCTGTCGAGGTGCGCGCCGAGCATGATGACCTGGCTCGCGTCACCCTGCGGCCACTCCGCGATCAGGTTCTGCGACTGCCCGAGGCAGCTGGTGCACGTCTGGCGCGTCGTGGTGAAACCCGCGTTCTTCAGCAGGTTCTCCACATAGGACACCGACGCCGCGTACCCGCCGCCGCGCGCCGAGCGCGTGCCGCCGTTGTTGTTGGCGATCGTCTGCAGCTGGTTGAGGTGGGTCTTGATGTTGGCCAGGGAGATGTCCGGCGCGGCGAGCGTCGTGGCGGGCGCGGCGGTGGCCGCCGGGGCCGTCACGACACCCAGGACGGCGGCCAGGGCGGTGACCCCGGCGCCGATCTTGCTCTTCCACTTCATGGCGGTGATTCCTTCGGTGGGGGTTGGGAGAACGGCCGTGAAGGCCGCACCGGGCTGGTGCGGCCTTCACGGGTGGGGAACTGCTACACGGTCAACGTCCAGGAGGACAGGTAACCGGTGTCGGCGGGGCCGACGTCTCGGATGCGGAGCTGCCACGCGCCGTTCGCGGCTTCCGAAGAAGCGTTCACGGTGTACGTGGTGTTGATGTTCGGGGTCGACGACGAGGACGAGTTCTTCAGCCGGTAGGCGGTGCCGTCCGGCGCGACCAGGTCGAGGACCAGGTCACCGCTGTAGGTGTGGGTGATGTGCACCTCGACCTTGGTGGTCGACGACGCGTTGCGCGCGCAGCCGGTCACGGTGCTGGGGCTGCTGACCGCGGCGCCCGGGTAGTCCGGGATGTCCAGCCGGGTCGAGTTGGTCACCGCGGCGCACGAGCCTGTGGTCCCGACCGACAGCGTGTACTGCGCCGTGTGGTCGGTGCTGGCCCCGTCGGCGGTGATGGTGATCGGGAAGCTGCCGGTCGGCGTCGACGACGTCGTCGCGATCGTCAGCGTCGAGCTGCCGCCGGACTGGATGGTCGCCGGGCTGAACGTCGCGGTCGCGCCGGCCGGGAGGCCCGAGGCGGACAGCGTGACCGACTGCGCCGCGCCGGAGGTGATCGCGGTGCTGATCGTGGTGGTCGCCGAGGCGCCCGGTTGCACGGAACCCGAGGCCGGGTTCAGCGCGACGGAGAAGTCCGGACCGCCACCGCTGCACGAG
Organism: Amycolatopsis sp. NPDC005961; assembly: GCF_040629235.1. NCBI lineage: Bacteria > Bacillati > Actinomycetota > Actinomycetes > Pseudonocardiales > Pseudonocardiaceae > Amycolatopsis > Amycolatopsis sp. NPDC005961. The sequence goes on from NZ_JBEXVF010000005.1 coordinate 152,865, forward strand.
GTGGGCTCGCCGGTCGCGGTGGTGACGGAGACGGCGTCCCACGCGGCCTTGGTGGCGTTGTACTCGGTGCAGCTGCCCGGGAAGAGCGCGATCGCGGCTTCGAGGGTCGCCTTGCGGGCGGCCTTGTGGTTCCACGACGAGGTCTTCTTCAGCAGGCCGTTGTAGAAGATCTTGCCGGCCTTCTGGATGCCGACGCCGGTGACGCTGGAGTTGTTGCACGTCGGGCTGTTCGGCTTGCCGCCGCCGGGCGCGGAGCCCTCGGCGAGCAGGTAGAACCAGTGGTTCTGCGGGCCGGCCGCGGCGTGCACCTCGGTGCTCGGGATCGACGACGAGTAGCAGTTCGGGTCGCCGACCAGCGACGGCTGGTACATGTAGCGGATCGGGCCCTGGCCGACCAGGTTGACACCCTCGCCGACCTGGTAGTCCGGGACGTCCTTCGGGTTGTTGGCGTAGGCCTCGGTCAGCGCGCCGAAGATGTCACCGGTCGACTCGTTCATCCCGCCGTTCTCGTTGCCGGAACCGGCACCGCCCGGGGTGAACTGGAAGATGCCGTGGCCGAACTCGTGGCCGACGACGTCCATCGAGGTGGCCTGGCGCTGGTTGTCCTGCGAGTGGCCGAAGTGCGTCGAGGAGCCGTTCCAGTAGGCGTTGACGTCGCTCAGGCCGACGGACGCCGGGTAGCCGGTGCCGCTGCCGTTGATGCCGTTGCGGCCCAGCCAGTCGGCGAGCATCTTCCACTCGGTCTGCACGCCGAAGAGCGTGTCGACGCAGGCGGTCTCGAGGTCCGTGCCGGTGCCGTTGCCCCAGGCGTTGTCGGTGCCGCTGTAGACGGAACCGCCTTCGCGGCCGCAGCTGATGCCGGTGCGGCCCGGGTCGCGCATCGTGTAGGTGCTGCCGGACTGCGTCGTGTCGATGGAGACGTTGCCGACGTAGTAGCTGTTGCCCGTACCGGCGACGTTCACCGTGTTCGGCTGGGCCTGGGTCCTGGCCCCGGAGGCGAACGTCTTGACGTCGTCGCGCTTGTCGAGCACCGCGCCGGTGGCGGCGTCGACGAACACGTGCAGGTTGCTCGGCGCGGTCGCGGTGCGCCCGGCGACGACGACCTCGTAGGCCAGCTTCGGGGTCGCCCCGGCCAGCACGACCTTCTCCGGCGTGCTCACACTGTCCACAGTGGGCAGTTGGGCGCGCGCGGTGGCCGCGGCCTTCGCGGCGTCGAGCGCGGCCTGGGTCCCGACGGTGATGGCCGCGGTCTCGGCGGCGCTGGTGCCGCGGACGCGCCCGGCGCCGTCGGCGACGACGACCGCGTCCCCGCCCACGACCCGCAGGCCCTGGTAGGTCCGCTGGTAGGCGCCGTAGAACAGGCCGCCGCCACCGGCGGTGAGCCCGATGCGCTGGAACGATTCCGCCGGTCCGCGCTTGAGCGCGTCCAGTCCGGAAGCCGCGGCCTGGTCGGCGGCGCGGGCGGCCGCGACGTCGGGTGCGGCGGGTTGTGCCTGGGGAGCCGCGCTGGCCGGGGCTACCGGCAGCGCGAGTGTCATGGCGAGCCCGGCGGCGGCCGCCAAGCCCGTTCTGAACCCACGATGGGTCATCGAGGTCTTCCTTCCACGAAGGCAGGACGATGGGGTGCGGTGCGGGGAAAAGGGGGACGTGTCCGGCGTGCTAACACCAGGTATGCGTCCGGACGCATCCGAGTAAAGGATCAGCGGATCGGGGCGTCAATGCGCCGAACGGACCAATGCCGCGTTCCGGATTCGGCGGTCAATTCGTACAAACCCCGCCGGTGCTGGGGATTCTCGACGCATTTCGCACCGGAACGACTTTCGTAGGGACTGTCCCGGACACCATCCGAACGCCGGAAGATCTCGATCAACGGGAATCGTTAGTACTGCTTAAGAAAACGATGTCAGTCGGCTTCGGCGCCCAACGCGAGCAGCCCGTTCCGCAGCACGTTCGCGGCTTCTTCCTGCCGCCCGGTCTCGCCCAGCAGCTCGCTCAGCGGCCGCAGGGCCCGCACCAGCACACCCCGCGCGCCGAGCCCGGTGGCCAGCTCGACCGCCGCCCGCAGGTACTCCGCCGCGCCGCGCGCGTCACCGCGGGCGCGGGCCAGTGACCCCAGCTGCAACCGGAGTTCCGCGGCCAGCGGCGTGCCCGCCACGACGGCCGGGCGGACCTGGTCGAGCAGCGTGCCCGCCGTCTCCAGCCGGCCCGCCGCCAGGTACTCCGACGCCAGCTCGACCGTGATCGCCGGGACGTCGTCGGGCCAGGCCGTCTCCCGCGCCGCGCCGAGGTCGGCCAGCGCGCCTTCGACGTCGCCCGCGCGGCCGCGGACGCGGGCCCTGGCCAGCAGGCAGTGCGCCATCGCCGGGTGCAGGGCCCGTTCCTGCATCAGGTCGTACGCCGCGGCGACCGACGCCGCCGCGTCGGCGAACCGGTCGGCCGCCAGGTGGCTGCGGCACACCTCGACGTGGCTGCGGGTCAGCTCGGCCAGCACCGCCGGGCCGCCCCGGGTGAGCCGCAGGGCCGCCTCGGCGTACTCCGCGGCCCGCTCCAGGTCGCCCTGGCGCAGGTGCCGCTCGGCGAGGCACGCCCGCAGCGTCAGCAGCATCGACGGCTGCGGGTACCCGTCGCGCAGCAGCTCCGCGTGGCAGGTTTCCAGCAGGTGCAAGGAATACTGCGCCTCGCCCCAGTCGCTCAGCACCGCCGCGCGCAGCGGGACGACCATCGCGCGGACCGGCGGCGGCTCGCCCGACAACGTCGTCTCGGCCTCCGCGACGTACTTCGTGCGGATGTCGCCGGAGGAGTACCCGGCCAGCCACAGCAGGGCGATGCCCGCCTGCCGCGGCCGGTCCAGGCGTTCGGCGTGGCGCCGGATCCGCTGCATCCGCGGGGTCGCGCGGCGGGCGTCGCCGGACAGGAACCGGTCCGCCGTCTCGATCAGCTCGAGGTCGAGCTCGAGCAGCTCCCGGGGTGAGCTGCCGCCGAGCAGCTCGTCCGGGTCGATGCCCAGCTGCTGGGCGAAGAACCGCAGCGCGTCGCCCGACGGCGTCCGCGCGCCGGTTTCGACCGACGACACGTACGCCGCGGAGTACTGCGGCCCGGCCAGTTCGCGCTGCGTGAGCCCGCGCTCGGTGCGCAGCTCACGCAGGCGTTCGCCGACGCTCTCGCTCACTCGGGTCGCCCTTCCACCGGTTCAGGGTAGGCCGCGCGGCGGCGGGGGAGTCGCCCGCCGCCGCGCGACCGGGATCAGCAGGCGCCGGCGTCGCTCCACACGGCCCACGAGCCGGGCGCGCCGGGCTCGGCACCGGTCGAGTACCACAGCGACGTCCACTTGTGACCGTTGTGGCCGACGACGTCGTTGGGCACGTACGCCTTCGCGGAGTCCCACTCGGCGATACCGTCGCAGCCGGTCGGCGGGGTGCCGGTGCCGACGGTGAGCGAGAACTGCGCGGTGTGGTCGGCGTCGGTGCCGTCGCCGGTGACCGTCACCTGGCTGGTGCCCTGCGGCGTGGTCGCCGAGGTGGTGATGGTCAGCGTCGACGTGCCGCCGGACTGGACGCTCGCCGGGCTGAAGGTGGCCTTGGCGCCTTCGGGGAGACCGGTCGCCTGCAGCGCGACGGTCTGGGCGCTACCTTGCGTGATCCGGGTGGTCACCGTGGTCGTCGCCGTCTGTCCCGGTTGGACGGACGCGGACGCCGGGGAGAGCGTCAGCGAGTAGTCGTTGCCGGCCGGCGGCTGGCCGCTGCAGGTCGGCTCACCGCTGACGGCCGTCACGCTCACCGCGTCCCAGGCGGCCTTGGTGGCGGTGAACTCGGTGCAGCTGCCCGGGAAGAGCGCGATCGCGGCTTCGAGGGTCGCCTTGCGGGCGGCCTTGTGGTTCCACGACGACGTCTTCTTGAGGAGGCCGTTGTAGAAGATCTTGCCGGCCTTCTGGATGCCGACCCCGGTGACGGTGCTGTTGTTGCACGTCGGGCTGGCGCCGCTGCCTTGCGAGAGGAGGTAGAACCAGTGGTTCTGCGGGCCGGCGGCGGCGTGCACCTCGGTGCTGGGAATCGACGCCGAGTAGCAGTTCGGGTCGCCGACCTTCGACGGGTTGTCCATGTAGCGGATCGGGCCCTGGCCGACGAGGTTGACGCCCTCGCCGACGCTGAAGTCCGGGGTGTCCTTCGGGTTGTTGGCGTAGTACTCGGTCAGGGCGCCGAAGATGTCACCGGTGGACTCGTTGAGCCCGCCGTTCTCGTTGCCGGAACCGGCGCCACCCGGGGTCGTCTGGAAGATCGCGTGCCCGTACTCGTGGCCGACGACGTCCATCGGCGTCGCCTGGCGGCGGTTGTCCTGCGAGTGCCCGAAGTGGGTCGAGGAGCCGTCCCAGTAGGCGTTGACGTCGTTGAGGCCGACGCTGGCGCGGAAGCCGCCGCCGGCGCCGTCGATGCCGTTGCGGCCCAGCCACTCGCCGAGCATCTTCCACTCGGTCTGGACGCTGTAGAGCGTGTCGACGCAGCCGGTTTCGAGGTCGGTGCCGGAGCCGTTGCCCCAGGTGTTCGTGTTCTTGGTGAAGATCGCGCCGCCCTCGCGGCCGCAGGCGATGCCGCGGCGGCCCGGGTCGGTCATCGAGTAGGAGCTGCCGGAGCCGGACGTGTCGATCGAGACGGTCCCGGCGTAGTAGGAGTTGCCGGTGCCGGCTTCGCGGACGTCGTCGCGGGTGTCGAGGACCTTGCCGGTGGTGCTGTCGACGAAGACGTGCAGCTTGGTGGGTTTGCCGTGGTCGCGGCCGCTGACCACGACCTCGTAGGCGAGCTTCGGTGCGTCTCCGGCGAGGACGACGAGCTTCGGCGTGGTGGCGGTGTCTACTGTGGACACCTTGGCCGCGGCGATCTTGGTGGCCTGCTCGGCTTTGAGCGCGGCTTGCGTGTTCACGGCGATCGGCGCGGTGTGGGCGGCTTCGGTGCCGCGGACGCGCCCGGCGCCGTCGGCGACGACGACCGCGTCCCCGCCGACGACCGGCAGGCCGTGGTAGGTGCGCTGGTAGGAGGCGTAGTAGAGCCCGCCGCCACCCGGGGTGACCCCGGTGCGGACGAAGGCCTCCGCGGCGCCCTTGGCGAGCCGGTCGGCGCCGGTGAGGGCGGCCTGGTCGGCGGCGCGGGCGGCGAGCGCCTCGGGCGGGACGGCTTGTGGCTGGGCATGCGCGGTGGCCGGGATCGCCGGCACCGCTGCGAAGGTCAGGGCGAGGCCGGCGATCGCCGCCAGCCCTCGTGGGGATCTCATGGGGAACCTTTCCGGGGACACGGGGAGTGTGCCCGGCGGAATAACTGCTGTTATTGCGCCGGACGCGTCCGAGTAAAGGTTCCGCTCGTCAGCGGGTCAATGGGCCGAACGGCCCAGTGCTGGCCGGTCAAGATCACGCCGGTTCCCGGCAAACCCCAGGAAAACGGGGTCTTGGCGACTGGTCTGAACCAATTCACCAGACTTTGGTAGGAAACTTCCCCCACCCGGACCACCGCACGCGCAGGTCCGCCGTGTCGACCCCTCAATCACGCGTGTCGACTCCCCAATCACGCGAGTTGACCCTTCGATCACGCACAGCCCGGTGGTCGGCGTGATCAGGGGGTCGACACGTGTGTCTGGAGGGTCGACACGCGTGATCAGAGGGTCAACACGGTCAGGAGTCGGTGCCGGCGGCGGAGTCGAGGCCGCGCTGGTAGGCCTTGATGGCTTCGTCGAGATGACCACGTTGTCGGAGGACGTCGCCGAGGCGCAGGGACGTCGAGACCGCCGCGCCGTGCAGGGACGCGCGGGTCTGGATCTCCGCCGCCTCGCGCAGGAGGCGGGTGGCCTCGGGAAGGTCGTCGCGGGACTGCGCGACCTGGCCCAGCAGGCCCGTCGCCTCGCCGAGGGACTCGACGTCGCGGGCCAGCAGCGGCCAGACTTCCGAGACCAGCGACGCCGCTTCGGCGGGGGCGCCCTGGCGGAGGCGGACCTCGGCCAGCTCCAGGGTCGCGCCCGCGACGCCTTCCTCCGCGCCGATCGCCGCCAGCTGGTCGCGGGCCGACGTCAGCTCCGCGCGGGCCTCGTCCAGGCGGCCCAGCCGGCGCAGCAGGTACCCGCGAGCCCAGCGGCAGCGGGCCGCGTCGCGGTCGAAACCCACCGACGCGAACAGGCGGCACGCCTCGATGAGGTCCTGTTCCGCCCGGGCGGACTGCCCCGTCGCCTGCCACACCTGCGACGCCTGCCGGTGGAACCGCGCGACGAAGTCCGGCCGGGTGGCCACGCGGGTCAGGCGCACGCCGGAAAGGGCCGCGCGCTGGGCCCGGTGCAGCCCGCCCATCTCCATCAGCGGGTGGATCAACGCGCTGAGCAGGCACAGCTCGGCATCCGGGTCGAGTTCCGGAGAGGCCAGCGCCTCCTCGACGCGCGCGATCGCCGTGCCGGCGTCGCCGCTCAGGTACCGGCAGCCCGACCAGCGGTGCACGATCATCGCCCGCAGCCACGGCGGCGCGGCATCGGCCCGTTCCGACGCGTGTTCGAGGGCCTTCTGCGCGCCCGAGACGTCGAACAGCTGCCACTTCACCTCGGCGAGGCAGAAGCGCGCGTAGCACTCGACGTCGTCGAGCCGGTAGTCCGCCGCCTGCTTCCCGGCGAGGGCGAACCGTTCTTCCGCGAGCGCGACGCGGCCCTGTTCGAGGTCGCGATAGCCCTCGTCGAGGGACGCGCGCAGCTCGTCGGCGACGCCGGGAGGGCGGCCGAACCGCAGGTCGTCGACGCTCAGGCCGAGCCGTCGCGCCAGGTAGGCGAGCATCTCGTCCGACGGCGGCCGGCTGCCGGTCTCGACCTTGGCCAGGAACCCCCGGTCGTACCCCGGCTCGGCCAGCTCGCGCTGAGTCCACCCGCGCTCGGCGCGCAGCCGGCGGATCCGCGCGCCGAGCGGTTCGGTCATCTCCCCACGGTAGGTCATGGCCTCGCGGAGCCGTCACGCCAGAGACGCGGGCGTGCCCGGACGGGCATCACGTGTGTCCCCGGAGGCATCACCCGTGATCAGAGAGGCATCACACGTGATGCCCGCCCAGTCACGCGTGATGCCCGCCCAATCACGCGTGATGCCTGCCCAGTCACGCGTGATGCCCCGGCGCGGTCGTCGGCGGGACCGCGGAAACGGACATATTGACGCCCCGCCCGCGCCGGGATAGCGTGCTCTCGCTAAATAGGAAACTTTCCTAACAAAGTGGAGGGCGACTATGCGCCTGCTTCCCCTCGCGACGGCGGCCGCGCTGGCCGTGCCCCTCGCCGCGCCGCCCGCCGAGGCGGCGACCCCGGCCGAGGTGCGCGTCGACCAAGTCGGCTACGCGCTGGGCGAGGCGAAGCACGCCTACCTGCTCGGCGGCGCCGCGGGGAAGTTCACCGTCGTCGACGAACGCGGCCGTACGGTCCGTGAGGGACGCATCGGTGCCAGTCTCGGTGCCTGGAACGCGCGGTACAACAACGTGTTCGATCTCGACCTGTCCACTGTGGACCGACCAGGCACCTACCGCGTCAAGGCCGCCGGCGCGACGTCGCCGCCGTTCCGGATCGACACCGCGAGGCGCCTGTTCCGCCCGCTCGTGCGCGCCACCACCGAATTCTTCCAGGCCCAGCGCGACGGCCACGACGTCATCCCCGGCCGTCTCGACCGCCGGCCGTCGCACCTCGCGGACCGGAAGGCGACCGTGTACGCGGAGCCGAAGTTCCAAGGCGAGGGCGGTGACGAAATCGTCGAACCGCTGAAACCCCAGGGCGGCCCGGTCGACGTCGAAGGCGGCTGGGTCGACGCCGGCGACTTCGTCAAGTTCACCTCCAACACCGCGTATTCCCTGGCCGAACTGGGTTTCGTACTCCGCGACGACCCCGACCCGGTGCTGGCGAAGGAGGTCCGCTTCGGCCTCGACTGGCTCGACAAGATGTGGGACGGCCGGACGAAGACCCTCTACGCCCAGGTCGGCATCGGCACCGGCAGCGAGGAGTTCGGCTTCCTCGGCGACCACGACGTCTGGCGCAACCCCCAGGACGACGACGCGCTGAACGTCAAGCCTGGCGACCCCGCCTACTTCGTCAAGTACCGCCCGGTGTTCCCGGCCGCTCCCGCCGGCGCGCCGCTGTCGCCGAACCTCGCCGGCCGCGTCGCCGCCGCCTTCGCGCTCGGCGCGCAGGTTCAGGCCCGCCGGGACCCGCGCCTGGCCCGCCACTACCTCGCCGAGGCGGCCGCCGTGTTCGCCCAGGCCAAGACGACGGACGTCGGCGAGCTCGTCAGCGCGTTCCCGCACGCCTACTACCCGGAGTCGTCCTGGGAGGACGACCTGGAACTCGGTGCGACGCAGCTGGCGCTCGCGGCGCGAGCCCTCGGAGACCCCCGCGCGAACGGCTGGGCCCGCGACGCGGCGAAGTGGGCGAAGGCCTACATCGGCAGCGACGACACGAGCACGTTGAACCTCTACGACACCAGTGCGCTCGCCCACGCCGACCTCGCCGGCCTGCTGCGCACCGGCGTCCCCGGCGCCGCGCTCGGCGTCCGCGAGCTGGCCGCGGATCTCCGCCGTCAGCTGGACGCGGGGGTCGAGGCGGCGAAGAAGAGTCCATTCCGGACCGCCGTCGACGTCACCGACTTCGACGCCGCCAGCAAGAGCTTCGGCTTCGCCGCCACCGCGCGGCTCTACCAGCGTGTCACCGGCGACACCCGCTACGCGGCCTTCGGCGCGCGACAGCGAGACTTCACGCTCGGCGCGAACGCGTGGGGAGTGTCGCTCGTGGTCGGCGTCGGGACGACGTCCCCGCAGTGCCCGCACCACCAGGCCGCGAACCTCGCCGGACCTTCGAAAGTGCTGTACGGCGCGGTCGTCAACGGCCCCAACGGAGCGGACAACTTCGCCGATCTGCCCTTCCCGGCGGGCGCGAAGGAATGCACCCGTCCGTATGAATCCTTCGACGGCCAGGGAAGTCGCTACGCCGACGACCTCAGTTCATGGCCCAGTAACGAGCCCGCCATCGACTTCACCTCCACGGCGACGTTGGCATTCTCGCTGGCGGGCAGGCCGTAGCATGGGGAAGTGAGCGAACAGTCTGAATGGCCGGACGGCCAGTACCCCGAACGCCCGGTAGAGCGCCACAAGGGCCCGGTCGTGCTGCGCCGCGACCGCCGCGACCAGGGCAGCACCACCGACCAGCGGCTCCTGGACGCGCGCGGCCCGAGCGACTGGGTGCACACCGACCCGTGGCGCGTGCTGCGCATCCAGGCCGAGTTCGTCGAAGGCTTCGGCGCGCTCGCCGAGGTCCCGCGCGCGGTCACGGTGTTCGGTTCGGCCCGCACCAAGCGCGACCACCCGGAGTACGAGCTCGGCCGCAAGATCGGCGCGGCGCTGGCCGACGCCGGGTTCGCCGTGATGACCGGTGGCGGCCCGGGCGCGATGGAGGCCGTCAACCGCGGCGCGGCCGAGGCCGGCGGCTTCTCCGTCGGGCTGGGCATCGAGCTGCCGTTCGAGCAGGGCCTGAACCCGTGGGTCGACCTCGGCGTCAACTTCCGGTACTTCTTCGCCCGGAAGACGATGTTCATCAAGTATTCGCAGGCCTTCATCTGCCTGCCCGGCGGCTTCGGCACGCTCGACGAGCTGTTCGAGGCGCTGACGCTGGTGCAGACCAAGAAGGTCACGAAGTTCCCGGTCGTGCTGTTCGGCAGCGACTACTGGGGCGGGCTCTACGACTGGATCGCCAAGACCGTGCAGGCCGAGGGCAAGGTCAGCCCGCACGACCTGGACCTGCTGCACGTCACCGACGACATCGACGACGCCGTCCGCGTCGTGCAGGAGTCCTACCAGGCCTGGGAGGACACCCACTGATGAGCCGGATCTGTGTCTTCTGCGGCTCGTCGATGGGGTTCTCGCCGCGCTACGCCGAGCAGGCGGCGGCGCTGGGCAAGCTCCTGGCCCAGCGCGGCATCGGCCTGGTCTACGGCGGCGCGAGCGTCGGCACGATGGGCGTGGTCGCCGACGCGGCGCTGGCCGCGGGCGGCGAGGTGATCGGCGTGATCCCGGAGGCGCTCTCGAGCGTCGAGATTTCGCACGCCGGGCTGTCCGAGCTGCACGTCGTGAAGGACATGCACGAGCGCAAGGCCAAGATGGCGGCCCTGTCCGACGGCTTCCTCGCGCTGCCGGGCGGCGCCGGGACGCTGGAGGAGCTGTTCGAGGTCTGGACGTGGGCCCAGCTCGGCCTGCACGGCAAGCCGATCGGCCTGGTCGACGTCGACGGGTACTACGGGCCGCTGGTGGCGTTCGCCGACCACATGGTGACCGAGGGGTTCGTCAAGCCGGAGTACCGGCAGCTGCTGATGACCGACTCCGACCCGGCGGTGCTGCTCGACCGGTTCGCGACGTACGAGCCGCCCGCGCCGCCTAAGTGGGCGACGGAGCCGCCGGGGATCTGACGTCGGTGCTCGCCCGGACGAACGCGGCCACCGCCCGCGAGCGCGTCCGGTCGGGCCACGCCAGCAGCACCGACGTCCGGGGCGCGTCGAGCACCGGCAGGCACACGACGTCCGCGCGCACGTGGCGGCGGGCCGACTCCGGGACCACCGCGACGACCTGGCCCAGCGCCACGAGCTGGAGCAGCTGCCCCGCGTCCCGCACCTCGGGCCCGCGCACGTCGCTGCCGGGCCACCGGGGGAGCGGCTCGCCGTCCAGGTCGGCGAGCACCAGCGCCGACCGGTCGGCCAGGCGGTGCCCGCGCGCGAGCATCGCCACCTGGTCCTGCTCCAGCAGCAGCTCGGTGTCGAACCCGACGGAGTCGTCGTGCGGGCCGTGCAGGAACGCCAGGTCGACGCGGCCGTCGCGCAGCATGCGGGACTGCTCGCCGACCCCGCCCACGACGACCTCGACCTCGATCGCGTCCGGGTCGGCGCGGTACCCGGGGAGGATCCGCTCGAGCAGGCCGGCGTCGCCGTCGGGCTTCATCGCCACGAGCAGCTTCGGCACCTCCTGCCCCGCGCGCTGCGCCCGGCGCACCGCGGCGTCCACCGCGTCGAGCGCTTTGCGGCTCTCCGCAAGGAAAACCGCGCCCGCGGGCGTCAGGCTCACGCCGCGGCTCGTGCGGTTCAGCAGCGGCACGCCCATGCGGCGTTCGAGCTGCTGGATGGCGCGCGACAGCGGCGGCTGCGCCATGCCGAGGCGCTGCGCGGCGCGGCCGAAGTGCAGCTCCTCGGCGACGGCCACGAAATACGCGAGCTCCCGCGTCTCCATACCGCCAGAGTATCGGCCGATGCGGCATCGGTGTTGGCTCGCGTGGGCGGCTCGCTGGTGTGCTGGAGCCATGGACGAAATCACTTTGGTCACCGGCGCGAACAAGGGCATCGGCCGCGAGATCGCCGCGCAGCTCGCCGCCCTCGGGCACACCGTCGTCATCGGCGCCCGCAGCGCGGAACTGGGCGAGAAGGCGGCCGCGGAGCTGGGCGCGGACTCGGTGGTTCTCGACGTCACCGACCCCGCTTCGGTCGTCGCGGCGGCGTCGGCTCTCGAGGAGCGCTACGGCCGGCTCGACGTGCTGGTCAACAACGCCGCCATCGCCCGCCCACCGGGCACCGACCTGGCCCACCAGACCCCCAGCACGGCCCACCTGGGCACGCTGCGCACGATCTTCGAGACGAACTTCTTCGGCGTCATCACGGTCACGAACGCGCTGCTGCCGCTGCTGCGCCGGTCGGCCGCGCCGCGCATCGTCAACGTCTCCAGCAGCGCCGCGTCCCTGACCCGCAACGCCGATCCGGCCGTCGAGCTGCCGATCTCGGCGGGCTACACCCCGTCGAAGACGGCGTTGACGTCGCTGACCTTGCAGTACGCGAGGGAGCTGCGCGGCGACGGCATCCTGGTCAACGCGGTCTGCCCGGGCTACTGCGCGACGGACCTGAACGGCCACTCGGGGTTCCGGACCCCGGCGCAGGGCGCGGTGGCGGCGGTCCGGATGGCGACGATCGGAGCGGACGGCCCGACGGGCACTTTTGTCGACGACGAGGGCCCGGTGCCGTGGTGACGGCCTAAACCGGCGGGCCGGTCCGCGCGTGGTGGGTGAACCGAAGGGGAGGAACCCACCATGATCGAGTCGAGCAAGCGCGCGGTCCGGCGGCTGACGGCCGTCCTGCTGGCCCCCGTGGCGGCCTTGACCCTCGCCGCCGCGCCCGCTTCGGCGGAGACCAGCGGCTATGCGACGGTCAGTTCGTGGCAGGACTGCCCGGCCGGGTGGTTCTGCGCCTGGGAGAACGCCGACGCGACCGGCCACTGGGCCCGCTTCCAGGACGGCTCGTCCGACCTGACCAAGGCGATCAACGGCTACGTGTTCAACGACGAGTTCCAGTACGCGTACAACCGCACGAACTACGTCTGGGCCTTGTACGAGAACATCGGCTACAACTACTACCAGGCGGGTCGCAAGCTGCTGATCGGCCGCGACTGGCGAGGTCCGCTGGCGCCGAAGTACGACTTCGCGAAGATCACCAGTTCGCTCATCTGGATCGCGAACTAGGCGACGCCCTCGCTCGGCCGCTTGTGGTAGGTGTCCACGTACTCCTGCCCCGAGATCTCCAGGATCTGGTACATCACCTCGTCGGTGACCGACCGGCGGATCGCCGGCGAGTAGTCCTGGCCCTCGTAGCGCGAGAAGTCCAGGGGCTTGCCGAACGTGATGGCGATCTTGGCCGGGCGGGGGATCCGCTTCCCCGCGGGCTGGAGCTTTTCGGTGCCGGTCAGCGCGACCGGCACCACCTTCGCGCCGGTCGCGAGGGCCAGCGCCGCGACGCCGGTGTGGCCGCGGTGCAGCCGGCCGTCCAGGGAACGCGTGCCCTCGGGGTAGATCGCGAACACGCCTCCCGCGTCGAGCACCTTGCGCGCCGCTTCGAGGGCGGCCAGCCCGGCTTGGGCGTTGCCGCGCTCGACCGGGATGTAGCCGAGCCCGCCGACGAACCCGGCCATCAGCTTGCCCCGGACGCCCTTGCCGGTGAAGTACTCGGCCTTGCCGAGGAACTTGACCTGCCGCGGCGTCGCGAACGTGATCACGCCGGTGTCGAGCGCGGCCCGGTGGTTGGCCGCCAAGATCACCGGGCCCGTGGCGGGCACGTTTTCGACGCCGTGCACCTCCGGCCGGTACACCGCCCTGGCCAGCGGTCCCAGCACGAACCGGACAAGCAGCGCGATCAAGTGGTCCTCCTCCTCGGGTGCGGTGACCCCAGCATGGCACGATCGTTACTCGTGAGTTGGTTCGAGCGGCGTACGTGGCAGGAGCCCGGGTGGACGCCCGAGGACATCGTGACCGCGAAGGGTGACCGGACGGTTTCGGTCGTGCTACCGGCGCTGGACGAAGAGCGGACGGTGGGCGACGTCGTCGCGTCCGTGCGTCCGCTGGTCGGCAGCGTCGTCGACGAGCTGGTCGTCATGGATTCGGGTTCCACGGACGCGACCGCGCAAACCGCCGAGGCCGCCGGCGCGCGGGTCGTCCGCCGCGAGGACGTCCTGCCGGACCTGCCGCCGGTGCCCGGCAAGGGCGAGGTGCTGTGGCGTTCGCTGGCCGCGACCAGCGGCGACTTCGTCGTGTTCCTCGACTCCGACCTCGTCGACCCGGACCCGGCGTTCGTGCCGTCGCTGCTCGGGCCACTGGTCTCCGAAAACGGCGTCCACCTGGTGAAGGGCTTCTACCGCCGTCCGCTGCGACTGGAGAGCAGCGGCGGCGGCCGCGTCACCGAGCTGCTGGCGCGGCCGGTGCTCTCGGCGTTGCGCCCGTCGCTCGGCGGGCTGATCCAGCCCCTCGGGGGCGAGTACGCGGGCACGCGCGAGTTCCTGGAGTCGGTGCCGTTCGCCGCCGGGTACGGCGTCGAGATCGGGCTGCTGCTCGACGCGGAGGCGCGCTACGGCCTCGACGGGCTCGCGCAGGTCAACCTCGGCGTCCGCAAGCACCGGAACCGGTCACTGCTGCAGCTGGGCGCGATGTCCCGGCAGATCCTGGGCACGGCGCTGGCGCGCTGCGGGATCCCGGCCGCCGACGCGCCGCTCACGCAGTTCGTGCAGGTCGACGAGGAGTGGCTGCCGGACGTCACCGAGATCCGGGTCGCGGACCGGCCGCCGATGCGGGAAGTGCTCGCCCGTCCTCGAGGGTGAGGACCTGGTCGAAGCCTTCGAGGTGCTCGGGGCGGTGCGTCACGAGGACGACGGTGCCTTTCGCGTGCGCGAGGACGTTCTTCAGGACGGCGTCGCCGTGGGCGGGGTCGAGGCCCTCGACCGGCTCGTCGAGCACGAGGACCTTCGGCGCGGCCAGGACCGCGCGCGCGAGGATCAGCCGCTGACGTTGACCGCCGGAGAGCGCGTCGCCGTCCGGGCCGGTGTCGCGGTCCAGATCCAGGTCGAAATCCGCGGTCGCGCAGGCTTCCCGCAGCTCTTCGTCGGTGGCGTCGGGCTTCGCGATCAGGAGGTTTTCGCGGACGGTCGTGTGGAAGACGTGGGCGTCGGCGAGTGCCGCGGAGGCGAGTTGGGGCAGGTCGGCGTACTCGGCGAGCGGGTGGCCGTCGAGGAGGACTTGACCGTCCGTGGGGGTTTCGAGGCCGAGGAGGAGCCGGAGCAGGGTCGTCTTGCCGGCGCCGCTGGGGCCCAGGATCCCGACGCGCTTGCCGGGCGGGAGGTCGAGGTCGACGTCCCTCAGCGCGGGCGCCCGGCCCGGGTACCGGACACCGGCTTTCCGGAGTTCAATGTGTCCATTGTGGACTTCCCGGGTGCGCTGTGGCCCGGCGGGTCCGGTCAGCACGTCCTTCACTCGGGCGGCCGACGCGCGGATCTCGGGAACGCGGCGGGCGGCGCCGACGAGCGGCAGGACGACTTCGAAGGCGGTCATGGCGCCCAGGGTGAGCGCGGCGGTCCACGGCACGGAGGCGTGGCAGAGCAGTGCGACGGCAGCGGTGGTGACCAGCTGGACGAGCACCCCGGCGGCGGTGAGCGCGGCGGTCTTTCCCGACGCGGTTCGGTCACTCACGGCGATTTCGTCGACAACGCCGGTCGCCCCGGCGAGGTGTTCGTCGAGGGCACCGGCGGCCACGAGTTCCCGGTGCCCGGTGACGAGTTCCACGGCCCGTTCGGCAAGTTCGGCCCGTTTCGGAGCGTCGTCCTGAGCGGCCCGTCGGGTGATCCGGACGACCAGCCACGGCAGCAGCACCCCGGCGACGGCCAGCCCGCCCGCGAGCGCGACGGCGGCGGACACGGAGGCGGTCAGCGTGACCGCGACGGCGGCGGTCCCGACGAGCGCAGCAACGCCGGAGGGCAGCAGCCACCGCAGAACGGCGTCCTGCAGAGCGTCCACATCGGACACAAGCCGCGTGACGAGGTCGCCGCCGGAGAACCGTGAGCCGGGGATGAGTGCCTGGTAGACGCGGGTCCGGAGGGCGCCGAGCCACCGCAGGACGACTTCGTGCCCGGCGAGCCGTTCGGCGTACCGAAGGCCACCGCGCAGGAGCGCGAGGGTCCGGACGCCGACGATGGCGACGGTCAGGGCACCGAGCGGAGGCTGTTCGGCGGCGCGGAGGAGCAGCCACGCGGCGGTGGCCATGAGCGCGAGGGCGGCGAGTTCGGCACCGGCACCGAGGAGGGCGGCGCGGAGAAGCCGGAGGATGTCTTTGGGGGACAGGGCCCAGACCTCCAGAGCAGCCCCCACCCATCCCGGGGGGCGTCCCCGATCCCAGCCTACTGGCGCCGGGGTGCAAAAAGGGGCCGCTCGGCGATCTGTGGACAACTGACCTCCTGTGGACAGAAAAGTTGACAAACTCATCACTCCGTCACCTCTGTGCACACCCGGCCACCTCGCAGCTTGACCATCTGTTCCGACAGTCCGGTCGTCGTTCGGCGGTGGGTGACCGTCGCCCTCCGCTCGCGTGTACCCACCACCCCGCCACCTCTGTGCACACCCGGCCACTTCACAGCTCGACCATCCGTTCCGACAGTCCGGCTGTCGTGGGTCGGTGGGTGACCGCCGTCGTTCGCTTGCATGCCCATCAGGCCGTCATCTCCGCGCACCCGGGCGTCGCGCAGGTCGCGACCCACCCCCGCTCCGAACGCCCGCGGGTCGATAGGCGGCCACCGTCCGCTCGCGTGCCCATCACGCCGCCACCTCCGAGCACACCCGGCCACCCCGCAGCTCGATCACCCGGTCCGCCAGCGAGACCATCGCCGGCCGGTGCGCGACCAGCACCGCAGTCCGCCCCGGCAACAACCGCCGCGTCGCCGACAGCACCGCCGCCTCCGTGCGGGAATCCAGCCGGGCGGTCGGCTCGTCCAGCAGCACCAGCCCGGCCGAAGTCCGCGCCAACGCCCGGGCCAGCCCCACCCGCTGCCGCTGGCCCGCCGACAGCACCTCACCCAGCTCGCCCACCGCAGTGGAGAACCCGCCAGGCAAGCCGGCAGCCACCGAGTCCAACGAAGCCGCCCGGGCTGCCGCCGAGAAGTCGGTCGATGTGCCCAGCGAGATGTTCGACGCCAACGATCCCCGGAACAGCGTCGGCCGCTGCGGGACCCAGGCCACGTCGGCCAGCCAGTCCGAAGGAGACAACGAACGCAGGTCCACGCCGTCCACGAGCACCCGCCCCGAAGATGGCGTCACGAACCCCAGCAAGACGGCCAGCACGGTGCTCTTCCCCGACCCGCTGGGCCCGGCCAGAGCCACCCGTGAACCGGCGGGCACCGAAAAGTCCACTTCGGACAGAGCGGGAACCCCGTCGTAGGAAACGGACACCCGCTCGAAGGCGACCGAAGGCGCACCTCGCCGTCGAGTGAAGACAGCCGAGCGCGACGAGACCACCGGCACCGCGAGCGCCTCCCGCAACGCCGTCAACCCCTCCGCCGCCGCGTGGAACTTCGCGCCCGCCGCCCGCAACGGCAGGTACGCCTCCGGCGCCAGGACCAACACCAGCAACGCCGTCCGCGCGTCGAGGCTGCCGGACAGCAGCCGGAACCCGATCGGGACCGCGACCAGGGCCACCGACATCGTCGCGACCAGCTCCAGCACCAGCGACGACAGGAACGCCACTCGCAGCGTCTTCACCGTCGCGTCGGCGTGGGCGGAAGCCATCGCCCGGACCGTCGACGCCTGCGCCGACGCCCGGCCGAACAGCCGAAGGGTCTCCAGCCCGCGGACGACGTCGAGGAAGTGCCCGCCCAGCTTCGTCAGCGACGACCACTGCCGCACCGTGCGCGCCGCCGTGTGCTTGCCGACCAGGATCGCGAACACCGGGATCAGCGGCAGCGTCGCCGTCACCACCAGCGCCGACACGACGTCCGTCGTGAACAGCCGCACGATCACCGCGATCGGCACCACCGCCGAGACGACCAGCGTCGGCAGGTACCCGGTCAGGTAGCTGTCCGTCGCGTCGACACCCCGCGTGATCTGCGTGGCGACGACGCCGGCGCGCTCGGACGCCGAGCCGAGCAGCCGGCGCCGCAGGCCGGCGCGGACCGTGGCCGCGAACCGTCCACCGAGGACGCCGTGACCCCAGGTCACCAAGACCCGCGAAGCGACAGCCACGACCAAGAAGACCGTCACGCCACCGCCGGTGAGCAGCGTGGCCAGCCCTTCGGCCTGGATCAGAACCAGGATCGCCGAGAGCACTCCGAGCACGGCCAGCACGACCAGGTACCGCCGGAGTCCGGGCAGAGCAGGCACCGAAACCCCCTAGAAGTGCAGCAGCGAGCGCTGGTCGAGGGGATGCCGGTGCGCGCGCCAGGTCAGCCACTGCACCACCAGGAGCACCACCACCGCCGGCACGGCGAACCAGGCCAGCACCGCGAACGTGCCGGACGCCGTCGCCGCCTCCTCGACGGTCAGCGTGGACGTCGGGGAAACCAGCACCGTCGGGAACCGCAGCGTGCCCGCGAGCAGCGCCGGGCAGGCCGACAGCACCATCGACGCGACGAGCGCCACCCGATGCCGCCGCGAAGCCAGCCCCAGCCGCGAAACGGCGAGGGCCAGGAACGCCAGCACGACCACGCCGACGCCGAGCGCGGTAACTCCGGAAAGGGTGAAGAACCCCCACCCCGTGGCGATCACGAGGAAAGCGAGCACCGGCGCCGAGAAGGCAC
Organism: Amycolatopsis sp. NPDC005961; assembly: GCF_040629235.1. Taxonomy (NCBI): domain Bacteria; kingdom Bacillati; phylum Actinomycetota; class Actinomycetes; order Pseudonocardiales; family Pseudonocardiaceae; genus Amycolatopsis; species Amycolatopsis sp. NPDC005961. The sequence goes on from NZ_JBEXVF010000005.1 coordinate 170,975, forward strand.
GCGCCAGCCGCACCGCGCGGCCGGTCAGCTCCGCCGGCGCGCGCACCGCGAGGAACGTCGCCCCCTGCAAGCAGAACAACGCGACGAACCCGAGCCCCCACAGCGCCGCGTACGGGCTGAAGAACGCCAAGACGTCGTCGGTCGGTGGCAGGCCGAGCACCAGGTTGCCGAGGAACAGGCCCCACGACAGCGCGGTGACCAGCGCGCCGCCGACGATGCCCGCCGTCCAGGCGCCGCGCCGCGCGTCCGGGCGGCGGCTGCGCAGCTGCATCGACGCCGTGAACGTGACCAGGCCGAGCAGTAGCGTCACGACCAGCACGTACGCCCCGGCGAACACCTTGCCCTCCAGGTGCGGGAACGCGCCGAACAGCAGGCCGACCGCGGCCACCAGCCACACCTCGTTGGCCAGGAAGAACGGCCCGAGCGCGCCGAGCGTCTGCCGTCGCCGCCGCTCGTCGGCTTCGAACGCGGGCAGCAGCATGCCGACGCCGTAGTCGTAGCCGGCGAGTGCGAAGTAGCCGCAGGTCAGCAGGCCCAGCAGGCACCAGAAGAAGGTCGCCATCGCTCAGACTCCGCTCAGGACGGGCAGCTCGGCGGGCTCGTCCACCGGCTCCGGGCCGCGCTTGGCGACCCGCGCCATGAGCACCCAGTCGGCGACCGCGAGCGCGGCGAACAGCAGGGAAAAGGCGATGAAGGAGAAGAGGATCTGGCCGGCGGGGACGTCCGCGATCGCGTCCGCGGTGCGCAGCTTCCCCCAGACCAGCCACGGCTGACGGCCGAGCTCGCGCACCAGCCACCCCATGATCGCCGCGAGGAAGGGCAACGGGATCGCCGCGACCATCAGGTAGTGCAGGAACCGCGCCCGGGTGAGCCAGTTCCGGACCAGCAGCAGCGTGCCGAGGATCGCGCAGACGAACATGAGGAACCCGAGCCCGATCATCGCGCCCAGCGGCATGCCGACCACGCTCTCGTCCAGCTTGTCCGGCTGGTACATCTTCAGCTGGCCGAACTGCGCGAAGCCCTGGTTGACGACGAAGATCGAACCGACGAGCGCCGCGACGACGCCGATCCGCATCGAGCGGCGGAAGAACTCGACTTCGGTGGTGCGCTTGAGGAAGTGCCACGCGCTGACGCCGACGACGAAGAACCCGCCGGTCACCAGCGCGGCGCTGAGCACGTGCGGCAGCGACGCGGCCAGCGCCGGGTTCGAGAACAGCGCACCGAAGTCGTCGAGGTGCAGCGTGCCGCCCTCGAGCCGGCTGCCGACCGGGTTCTGCAGGAACGAGTTGGCCAGCATGATGAACAGCGCCGACGCGTACGCGGTCAGCGTGACCAGCCAGATCAGCGCCAGGTGCAGCCACTTGCCCATCCGCCCGAAGCCGAAGATCCACAGGCCGAGGAAGGTCGACTCGAGGAAGAACGCGACCAGCGTCTCGATGGCCAGTGGCGCGCCGAAGACGTCACCGGCGAAAGCGGACAGCCCGGTCCAGGTCAGCCCGAACTGGAACTCCATCACGATGCCGGTGACGATCCCCAGCGCGTAGTTGATGACGTAGAGGCGGCCCCAGAAGCGCGTCATCCGCAGCAGCTCGGGCTTGCCGCCGAGCGTCCAGCGCGTCTGCATCACGGCCACCAACGTGACCAACCCCAGTGTGAGCAGCACGAACAGGAAGTGGAACGAAGTCGTCGTCGCGAACTGGAGTCTCGCGACCGGGAGGGCGTTCATGTAGCCAGGCTACACATAGACTGGCTACATGTAGCAAGGCGACGTGTAGACTGCGTACTCATGAAGGCGGACACCCTGCGCGGCCACCTCGACGCGCTGCTGCTGGCCGTGCTCGACGGCCGGAAGCTCCACGGCTACGCGATCATCGAGGCGCTCCAGCTGCGCAGCGACGGCGCGCTCGACCTGCCCACCGGCACCGTCTACCCGGCGCTGCGCCGGCTCGAGCGGGCCGGCTGGCTGAGCAGCGAATGGGACGTCGTCTCCGGCCGCAAGCGCCGCACCTACCGCCTCACCCGCTCCGGCGAGCAGGCCCTGGCCGCCGAACGCACCGAGTGGCGGGAGTTCACCACGGTCATCGGGGGAGTGCTGGGCGCATGATCGACGAGTACCTGGGGGACCTCGACCAGCGGCTGCACGGCTGCGGCAGGTTCAAGGCCGACCTCCTCGAAGAGGCCCGCGACGGGCTGCACGACGCCGCCGACGCCTACCGCGCGGGCGGCTGGAGCGACGAGGACGCCGAGCGCCGCGCGGTCGCCGACTTCGGCCCGGCGGCCGTCGTCGCCCGCGACTACCAGGCCGAGCTCGGCATGCTCAGCGGCGTCCGGACGCTGTGGAAGCTCGTCATCGGCGTCCCGCTGATGCAGGCCTCCTGGGACTACGCCCGGATCCTCACCTTCGGCGAGTGGACGAAGCTGTCGACGCCCACGCCGGAGTGGTACAAGGTGATCGCCCACGCCACCCACGGCGCCGTCTTCGTGGTGCCGGTGATCGGCCTGATCGCCCTGCTCGGCACCCGCTGGCTCAGCCGCCGCCTCGACGCCGTCCGGCTCGCCCGGTTCTGCGGCGTCCTGATCGCGCTGGCCGTCGGCATCAACCTCGCCTCGGTCGGGCTGGTCATCGGCTCGACCGGCTTGGTCGACGTCTCGAGACTGTTCCTGAGCGTCCCGTGCGTCCTGTTGATGGTCGCGTGGGTGCTGCTTTCGCTCCGGCTCGTCGTGCTCGCGAGACGATCCTGGGGTGGGTATGCCACGATCGTCGCGTGACGACCGCGCTGATCTACCTCGTAGTCATGCTGCTGGTGGCCGCCGTGGTGTTCCTGCTCGCCGCCGTGGTCTTCGGCCGGGGTGAGGAGCTCGCCCCGCTGCCGCCGGGCAGCTCGCCGACGCGGCTGCCCGCCGAGGACATCACCGGCGAAGACCTGCGGGAGGTCCGCTTCCAGCAGGTCCTGCGCGGCTACAAGATGTCCGAAGTGGACTGGGTGATGCGACGCCTCGGCGTCGAGCTCGACGAGCTGCGCACCCGGGTCGCCGAGCTGGAGCAGCGCGAACACGAGCGGGAGAGCTCGCCCGAAGGCGCCCAGTGACGGACCTGATCCTGTCGGTCGACGTCCGCGCGCCGGCCGGGACGACCTGGCTCGCGCTGACGGACTGGACGCGCCAGGGCGAGTGGATGCTCGGCACCGAGGTCGAAGTCGTCGAGGGTAACGGCCGCAGCGTCGGGTCGCGGCTGTCGGCGTTCACCGGCGTCGCCGGGGTCGGCTTCACCGACACGATGGAGATCACCAGCTGGGAGCCGCCGGTGCGGTGCGGGGTCCGCCACCTCGGCAGCTTCGTGCAGGGCACGGGCGTGTTCCAGGTGGTGCCCAAGGGCGCGACGCACTCGACGTTCGTCTGGGCCGAGCACCTGCGGCTGCCGTTCGGGCCCTTGGGCCGGCTCGGCTGGCCGGTGGTGCGGCCGGCGTTCGCGCTGGGGGTGCGCCAGTCGCTGCGGCGGTTCGCGCGGTTCGCGGAGGACTATTCGGTGGGTGGGGATGAGTGAGCTTCTCGGCGCCGACGGCGTCGCGCGGTGCAGCTGGGGAAATTCGACCCCGGACTACGCGTCGTACCACGACGAAGAGTGGGGCACGCCGCTCCACGGGCAGGACGAGCTGTACGAGCGGCTGTGCCTCGAGTCGTTCCAGTCGGGGCTTTCGTGGATCACGATCCTGCGCAAGCGGGACGGCTTCCGGAAGGCGTTCAAGCAGTTCAAGCCGGCGAAGGTGGCCAAGTTCGGCGACGCCGACGTCGAGCGGCTGATGCAGGACGCGTCGATCGTGCGGAACCGGGCGAAGATCCTGGCCGCGATCAACAACGCTCGGGCGATCGCTTCCCTGGACACCCCGTTGGACGACCTGCTGTGGTCGTTCGCGCCCTCGTCACACAAGCGCCCGAAGACGATGGCGGACGTCCCGGCCATCACCGACGAGTCCAAGGCGATGGCCAAGGAGCTGAAGAAGCGCGGCTTCGTCTTCCTCGGCCCGACGACCTGCTACGCGCTGATGCAGGCCACCGGCATGGTCGACGACCACGTCAAGGGCTGCTTCCGGGCGGCCTGAGCCCGGAAGCGCCCCGACGTCTACTTGCCCTGGAAGTTCGGCTTGCGCTTGCCGACGAAGGCTTCGACGGCCTCGGTGTGGTCGGCGGTCGCGCCGAGCGCGGTCTGGGCGGCGTCCTCGGCGGCGAGCGCCTCGTCGAACGTCGACTGCGCGGCCAGGTTGAGCACGCCCTTGATCTTCGCGTAGGCCACGGTCGGCCCGTTCGCCAGCTTCGCCGCGATCTTCTGGGCGCGGGCGGGCAGTTCCTCGTCCGGCACGACCTCACCGACCAGGCCGAGCCGCAGCGCTTCGGCGGCGTCGACGGTCCGGGCCAGCAGCATCAGCTCGGCCGCGCGCCCGTAGCCGACCAGCCGCTGCAGTGTCCAGGACGCACCGGAGTCCGGGCCGAGCCCGACGTTGGCGAAGGCCATCAGGAACGACGACGACTCGGCGGCGATCCGCAGGTCACTGGCGTAGGCGAACGCCGCCCCGGCGCCCGCGGCGGTGCCGTTGATCGCCGCGATCACCGGCTTCTCCATCGACACGATCGCCTGGACGATCGGGTTGTAGTGCTCCTTCACCGTGTGTAGCGGGGCGGGGTCACCCGCCTGGAGCAGTCCCACGTGCTCCTTCAAATCCTGGCCGGCGCAGAACGCCTTGCCGGAACCGGTCAGCACGACCGCGCGGACGGCTGCATCGCCGGACGCCTCGCGCAGCGCCGCGAGCAGTGCTTCCTTCAGCTCGACGGTCAGCGAGTTGTACGCCTGCGGCCGGTTGAGCGTGAGGGTGCGCACCCCGTCGGCGTCGGCGGACAGCAGGACGTCGGATGTGGTCACGTCTTCTCCTTGCGCGGAAACATCGGTCGTCCGACAGTCTTCCACCCCGCGCGAGCCGCATACCAGCACCGATACGGCGGCAAAAGATCGGTCCGCTGATGCGCCCGGCCGCTGATGAGGGACAATGGACACCAGACCCGGCTGGCTTTCACGCGAGCGCGACCCGGGCGCGCCGGTTGAGACGGAGGGAGCACGCTATGGCGGCCATGAAGCCCCGGACCGGAGATGGTCCCCTCGAAGTGACTAAGGAGGGGCGGGGCCTCGTGATGCGCGTACCGCTCGAGGGCGGTGGGCGACTCGTCGTCGAACTTTCCGCGGAAGAAGCGAAGGACCTCGGCGCCGCTTTGGCGGAGGTCACCGGCTGAGCCGACCCCCTCGAACCGTCCTTCCGTCGCACCCCGGTCTCCCTTCGGAGGCCGGGGTCGCGGTTCCTCTGCGCCCGAAGGTTGCTCACTGTGCGTAATCCGCTACCCCCCGTTCCGACCAGTCTGCTCGACATCGAGGTGGCGGGCGACCTCCGTCGCGGCGCCCCGGTCGCCCGGCTGGTGACGGCCCCCGCCGACGACGTCGAGTCCGAGCCGCTGGAGATCGGCGGTGTCCGGATCACCGGCAAGGCGGGCGACGTGCAGACGGTCCCCGCCGGGGAGGCCCGCTGGATCGCGGGTCTGGGCAACGGCGAGCCGAAGCAATATCGGAAGGCGGGCGCGGCGCTGGTCCGCGCGGTGAACGCGGGCCTTGCGGACGACGTCGACCACGGCGGCAAGGCGTTCCGCGCGGTGCAGCTGGTGCTGCCGGAGGAGGCTTCCGGCGAGCACGTGACGGAGCTGGCGCTGGGGCTGCTGCTCGGGGGCTACAAGTTCAAGGTGACGGGCGAGGATGCTGCGCCGTCCGTCCGCACGGTGCGGCTGGTGGCGCACGACCGGGCGGTCCCCACTTTCACCGAGCTGGTCTCGCGGGCGTCGGTGCTGGCGGCGTCGACGGCGCTGACGCGCGACCTCGCGAACACGCCGTCCAACATCAAGACGCCGGCCTGGCTCGCGGACACGGCGGCCCGGGTGGCCGGCCCGCGCGTCGAGGTGGCGATCCGGGACGAGAAGTGGCTGACGGCGCAGGGCTTCGGCGGCGTCCTGGCGGTCGGCGGCGGGTCGTCGCGGCCGCCGCGGCTGATCGAGATGACGTACAGGCCGTCGGGGGCGGCGAAGCACCTGCTGCTGGTGGGCAAGGGCATCACGTTCGACACGGGCGGCCTGTCGATCAAGCCGGCCGACGGCATGCACCTGATGCGCACGGACATGGCGGGCGGCGCGGCGGTGATCGCGGCGATCCGCGGGATCGCGGCGCTCGAGCTGCCGGTCCGGGTGACGGCGCTGGTGCCGGCGGCGGAGAACCACGTGTCGGGATCGGCGTACCGGCCGGGCGACATCGTCCGCCACTACGGCGGCAAGACGACCGAGGTCGGCAACACGGACGCGGAGGGCCGCATGGTCCTGGCCGACGCGCTGGTCTACGGGATCCGCCGCTTCAACCCGGACCTGGTGGTGGACGCGGCCACGCTGACGGGCGCGATGAAGGTGTCCCTGGGGCTGCGCACGGGCGGCCTGTTCGCCACGGACTCCGCCCTGGCGGCTTCGGTGGTGGAGGCGGGCGCGCGCGTGGGCGAGGCGTGGTGGCGCATGCCGCTGACGGAGGACTACGCGGAGAACGTCCGCGGCGAGTTCGGCGACGTCCGCCAGACCCCGGCCGGCCCGGGAGGCATCACGGCGGCCCTGTTCTTGAGGGAGTTCACGGCGGGACTGCCGTGGGCGCACTTGGACATCGCGGGACCGGCGCGGTCGGAGAAGAACTACGACGACGTGGTCCCGGGGGCGACGGGTTTCGCGGCGCGGACTTTGGTGGAGCTGGCGGCTTCGCTGGCCTGAGCCCGGCTTCGCGCGGCTGAGCTGGGTCGCGGGTCTGAGCCCGGTTTGGTGCGGCTGAGCTGGGGATCCACAGGTGCCTTCGACCCGGGTGCCGATCGCGGAGCGGTTGCGGGTGCCCATGATCAGGTCGCTTTCCCGGTGCCCGGGCACCGCCCGGTCGGTGGCTGCGGCCGCCGTTGATCCGCCGCACGCGCGGCCGGATTCTGGATTCGACACCGGCCGGGCCCAGCTCGCCGCGATCACCCGCAGCGAGACCCTGGGCTCGCGGACCCGTCAGCGATCCCGGATCCGTTCATCCAGGCTCAAGAACTGCGACGACACCTCCACCAGCACCCCCGGTGCCGCCTTTCGCGGTCCGGTAATCGACCCCGACCCGCCGCGCCGCTTCCCTGCTGCCTGTTCCCGCTTCCACCAGGCTGAAGTGGCCACGCTGATCAGGGCCCCGCGACAGCCGGCCCGGGGCACGATCTCGATCCCGTCTGCGCACGAAGCAACTCCTGAAGCCTCAGGGGTTGCCCCCACCCCTGGAAACCGCCGATGGGTGGGGGCCGGCCTCAGCGCTCGGCCGCCGTCGTCAGGACGTGGTCGCGGAAGCCGGTGACTGCCGGGGTCATCGGCTCGTCGGCCCGCCACACCAGCCCGATCGTCCGGTACGGCCGCGGCTCCAAGCGCACCTCGGCCACCCCGGCCGGCGTCCCCGGACCGAACCGCGGCAGCAGCGCCACCCCGAGCCCCGCCGCCACCAGTCCCCGGACCGTGTCCGACTCCTGGCCCTCGAACGCGATCCGCGGGGTGAAGCCCGCCGCCGCGCACAGCTCGTCGGTCAGGGTTCGCACGCCGTATCCCGGCTCCAGCAGCACGAACTCCTCGTCGGCCAGCTCCGCCACCCGCACCGAAGCCCGGCCCGCCAGGTGGTGGCCCGCCGGGACCGACAGCAGGATCTCCTCGTCCACCAAGCCCGCCGTGGCCAGCGAAGCCGCCGCGGGCAGCGGTGCCAGCAGGGCCAGGTCCAGCTCGCCGCCCACCAGACGGTCGACCATCTCCTGCCGCGAGCCCTGGACCAGCGTGAACCGCACTCCCGGGTACCGCGCCCGGTGCCCGCGCAGCAGCGACGGCACCAGCGACCGCCCGAGCAGGTGCAGGAACCCCAGCACGACGTGCCCCGACTCCGGCGCCACCTCTTCACGCGCCAGCCGGACGCCCGTATCCACCGCCGCCAACCCGCGTTCGGCCGCCTCGGCCAGCAGTTCCGCCGCGCGCGTGAGACGGATGCCGCGGCCGTCCGGAACCGTCAGCGGCGCTCCCAGCGCGTCGGCCAGCGCCGCGAGCCGTCGGCTCACCGTCGGCTGCGGCACGCCCAGCAGCTCCGCCGCGCGTGTGACGTTCCTCGTCTCGCGCAGCGCGGCGAGCAGCGGCAGGTGCGGCGCCACCTGCGCCGTCAGCGAGTCATACGTCATCGCATCAATCATGCCAGTTCGGCGCATTGGACGTATTGGTTAGCGCTGCTTACTTTCAGGTCGTGACTTCCACGCGCCGAGTCAAGACCGCCGTCGCCGCGGCCGGGATCTCCTCCTTCGCCCTGCTCTACGCGCCGCAGCCGGTGCTGCCCCAGCTCGCCGCGCAGTACCACCTCGACCCCGGCGGCGCGGCGCTCGCGGTCAGCGTCGCGACCGGCGCGCTCGCCATCGCCGTCCTGCCGATCGCCGCGCTGTCCGAGGTGATCGGCCGGCGCCCGGTGATCCTCACTTCGGTGATCGCGTCCGTCGTCTTCGGCCTGCTGCTGCCGCTGATGCCGACGTACCCCGCGCTGCTCGTCCTGCGCGCGCTCCAGGGCGTCGCCATCGCGGGCTTCCCCGGCGTCGCGGCGGCCTACCTTGCCGAACGCCTCGGCCGCGCGGGCGTCGCCGCCGCGGTCGGCGCGATGATCGCGGGCAACACGATCGGCGGCATGCTCGGCCGGCTGGCCAGCGGGTTCACCGCCGGGCCGCTCGGCTGGCGCGGCGCACTGTTCGTCGTCGCGGGCGTGGGCGCGATCTGCTCGGCGATCACGGTCGTGACGCTGCCGCCGGGGACGCGCCCACGCGGCGACGCCCAGCTTCGCGCGGTCGCCCGGGGGCTCGTCACGGCGTTGAGCAAGCGGGTGCTGCTCGCCCAGTACGCGGTCGCGCTGCTCGCGATGGGCTCGTTCGTCGCGCTGTACAACGCGGCCGGGTTCCGGCTGACCGGCCACCCGCTGGACCTGTCGCCGGCGATCGCGTCGCTGGTCTTTCTCGCCTACGCGACGGGATCGGTGTCGTCGGCCGCGGCGGGAAGGCTGGTGGCACGCGTCGGCCGGCGCCGCGCGTTGATCGGCGCGCTGCTGCTGACGGCGGTGGGTGCGGCGCTGACCCTGCCGAACTCACTACCGCTGGTCATCGCCGGTTTCCTGGTGCTGACCTGCGCGTTCTTCGCGGCGCACGCGGTGGCGAACGGCTGGGCGGCGGCCGACGCCCCCGAGAACGCCCGCGGCCAGGTGGGCGGCATGTACACGGCGACGTACTACCTGGGCAGCAGCGTCGGCGGCGCGGCGGGAGCGTGGGTCTACGGGCACGCGGGCTGGCCGTGGCTGATCGCCCTGGTGACGGTGTGGCTCCTGCTGGCGGCAGCGGCGGTCGGCGCCTGGACAGCCCCCGCCCGTCCCTGGGGGGCGTCCCCGTTCCAGTCTATCGGCGGGGGCCGACACAACCGGCCGGAAGCGGCGAGTTGTCCACAGTCCGGCGGACCTGTGGACAAGTACTCAGATCGCCGCCGCGACCAGCAGTCCGCCGCCCACCGGTAGTAACGCCGGGACCAGGCGTTCGTCCTCCCGGAAGGCCCGGGCCACCTCGCGCAGCGCCAGCGTCTCCGGATCACGGTGGGACGGGTCGATCACGCGGCCGCCGGCCAGCACGTTGTGGAACGCGATGATCCCGCCGCGCCGCAACAAGGACACGCCCAGCTCGTAGCAGCCGGGGTACTCGATGTGCGCCGAGTCGACGAACACCAGGTCGTAGCCGCCCGGGGTGAGCCGCTGGAGCACGTCCAGCGCGCGTCCGACGATCAAGCGCGTGCGGCCCGGTGCGAAGCCGGCCTCGCGGAACGTCGCGCGCGCCGCTCGCTGGTACTCCGGCTCGACGTCGATCGAGGTCAGGATGCCGTCGGGGGCCATGCCGCGCAGCAGGCTCAGCCCGCTCACCCCGGCGCCCGTGCCGACCTCGACGACGGCCTTCGCGCACAGCGTCGCGGCCAGGAAACGCAAGGTCGCGCCCGCGCCCGCGCTCAGCGAGCTGCAGCCCAGGTCATCGGCCCGTGCGCGCGCCGAAGACAGCACCTCGTCGTCGGGCAGGTACCCGTCGACGAACCCGGAGTCGGCCGGTGCGGCCGCGGGGGTGGGCGTGTTCACGCACGGAGGTTAGCGTTGGTTGTCGATAAATCCGCGCAGGCTCCCTGGTAAGCACCCCGGAAGAAGTTCTCAGCCTGCTCTCAGTCCAGTCTCACTAGAACCATAAGGAGTCCGGACAGACTGAAATCCGAGGCCACGGGGAACACCGTGGCGACAGCCCGCGTTGGGTGGAGCAGACAGGAGAACACAGATGGAGGTGCCTGCTCCCGCGATGCAGAACGCCGTTGCCGATGACGACGCCGACGCGGCTCAGCCCGTGTCCCTGGACGAGGCGGTCTGGACGCCGCCGTCCTGGGACGAGGTCGTCCGAGAGCACAGTGACCGGGTCTACCGGCTCGCCTACCGCCTGACCGGCAACACGCACGACGCCGAGGACCTCACCCAGGAGACCTTCATCCGGGTCTTCCGGTCGCTGGCGTCCTACAAGCCCGGCACGTTCGAGGGCTGGCTGCACCGCATCACCACCAACCTCTTCCTCGACATGGCCCGCCGCCGCTCGCGCGTGCGGATGGAAGGCCTGCCGGACGACACCGACCGCATCGTCGGCGACGACCCGAGCCCCGAGCAGGTCTTCTCCGACACGCACCTGGACCCGGACCTGCAGGCCGCGCTCGACGAGCTGCCGCCTGAGTTCCGCGCCGCCGTGGTGCTGTGTGACGTCGAGGGGCTCTCGTACGAGGAGATCGGTGCGACGCTCGGTGTAAAGCTGGGCACTGTCCGCAGCCGGATCCACCGCGGGCGCCAGGCGCTGCGCGCGTCGCTCGAGCGCCGGCGCGCTCACGACCGCGAGTCTGCGAAGGTGTCGGTATGACCGCTCCCCGAGGCTGGGCACTCCCCGAGTCGCACTTGCTGCCGGACGCCGTGGTGGCGTTCGTCGACGGGGAACTGTCGCACGGCGCCCGCGATCGCGCGGCGTCGCACATCACGCGCTGCGCCGGGTGCGCCGCCGAGGTGCGCGCCCAGCGCCAGACGGTCGACGCGATCCGCCGCGCGGGTGCGCCGTCGATGTCGGCGGGGTTCCTGGCGAGCCTGCAGTCGATCCCGGAGCACACGGACGTCCCGAGCGCCCCGGACAACCTGGCCATCACGGCCGACGGTCAGCTGGTCGCGGTCCAGCGCCCGGACCGGGTCGCCGGGCTGCGGGACACGGGCGTCCTGGGCGGTGTGTCGCCGTTGGGATCAGCGGCCCCGCTGGGCCAGTCCCCGAACGTCCTGGGCGGCGGCCGGCTGAAGCGCCGCGCGGCACAGGGAGCCGGAGTGGTGGTGTCCGGGCTGGTGCTGAGCGCGCTGGCGCTGGTGGGGACGACCGCGGACAGCGGTGACGGAACCCCGGAAACCGGGGGCGGAGCGCCGCAGCAGGCGAACCTGCTGCCGGCCCAGATGGCGGTGCCGCAGCCGGTGGCGGTCCCGACGTCGACTCCGGTGAGTTCGCCGGCCGCGGTGCCGGCGGGCATCCGCTGAGACTTGTTTCCCGCGAAGGCCGCCCCGAGGAATTCCTCGTGGCGGCCTTCGCCATGTCCTGGGCTGCTCGGCCGAAGCGATCAGGGAGTGCGGGCCCTGGAGCGGAGAGCGGCTCCGGCGGCGGCTTTTGCACGTCCGAGGGTGGATGGCGCTCCCGAAGTACGGTCCCCAGCCCGGGGCAAGCCCCCATCAGGCCCCGGAAAGCAGCCCCCGCCCGTCCCAGGGGGGCGACCCCGAGTCCAGTCTATCGCCGCCCACTGACGGAAAGCCCTGATCAGCGGCTGAGCCGTCCGCTTGTCCCCAATGCCCGCCCCCTGGGGACAAGCCGCCCAAGCAACAGCCATTTCACTGACGTACCGGCAGACTCGGAGCACTGGGCTTGGGTATCGTCACGCCCAGCCACCTGATCTTCTGCACCGGGGAATGATGACCGAGCCGAACGAGAATCCCGAGCAGCCCGGCGCGCGTGATGCCGACCGGCTGGGTCCGCGGCCGCTCGCGCGGCCCGCCGTCGATCCGGCTCAGGCCGCCGTCTTCGGCAGGCCGAGTGGGGTCGACGGGGCGTTCGACCAGCTCTACTCCCCGCAGAAATCCAACGGTGTCCGGCTCGCGCCGCCCGCTCCCGAATCGCTCGCCGAGGCCTTCCGGCGGCCGCCCGGGGCTGAGGGCGTGCTGCTCGAACGGCCGCGCGAGGCCACCGGGGAACCCAAGGAACAAGACCCGCCCCTCTGGCACAGCACCAGCGATCCCTGGCGCGATCCGGGCGCCGGTGCCGTTCTCGCCGGGCCCGCGATGCCGGCCGAAGACGAGGAAAAGCCCGCCCAGCGCCCGCCCGGTGCCCTGCTCAGCCTGCCCGAGGTGCTCTTCGGCCGGCGCGTCCAGCCCAAGGCACTCGGCCTGCTCGGCGTCGTCGCGCTGCTCGTCGGGGCCGTCGGGGGACTCGTCGGCTGGTGGGTCGCCGACACCGGGAGCGAGCTCACCGGCTCCGCCACCATCTCCGAAGCCGAGGCCGCCAAGGAGCGTCCCGCCGGCTCGGTCGCCGAGATCGCCAAGCGCGTCGCACCCGCCGTCGTCTCGCTCGAGGTCTACAAGCCCGGGGCCGACTCCGGTGAGCAGGGCTCCGGCGTCATGATCGACCCGCAGGGCTACATCCTCACCAACGAGCACGTCATCTCGTCCGCGAGCGCCGACCAGGGCGTCAAGATCACCGCCATCTTCATCGACGGCACCCGCACCGAAGCCAAGCTCGTCGGCTCCGATCAGAAGACCGACCTCGCCGTCGTCAAGGTCAACGTCACCAACCCGACCGTCCTGCAGATCGGCAAGTCGTCGGACCTGCAGGTCGGCGACACCGTGATGGCCATCGGCTCGCCGCTCGCGCTGCAGAACTCCGTGACCGCCGGCATCGTCAGCGCCCTCAACCGCCCGATCACCGCGGGCGGCGACAACGGCGCGCCGCCGGTCACCTACGAAGCCATCCAGACCGACGCCGCCATCAACCACGGCAACTCGGGCGGCGCGCTCGTCGACGCCACCGGCGCGCTCGTCGGGATCAACTCCTCGATCCGCTCCTCCGGCGCCGACGGCGGCAGCATCGGCATCGGGTTCGCGATCCCCAGCGACTACGCGGTCAAGATCGCGAAAGCGCTGATCAAGGACGGCAAGGTCCAGCACGCCGACATCGGCATCAACGCCTCGTCGACCGTCGCCGGCTCGTCGACCATGGGCGCCCAGGTGAAGAACGTCGCGCCCGGCGGGCCGGCCGCGAACGCCGGCATCAAGGAGGGCGACGTCATCACGAAGATCGGCGGCCGCCTGGTCCGGGACTCGGCCGAGATGACGGTCGCGGTGCGCGCCCACGACGTCGGCCAGGTCGTCCCGGTGCAGCTGGTCCGGGACGGCGCGAGCTTCGTCGTCGACGTAACCCTGGCTTCCGACTGAGTTCCCGCGTTCGGCCTGCCGGAGCGCGGGCCGGGGCGGGTACCCTGGGCGGGTAGGTTCCGAGCGGAGGTAGACGGTGTTCGACAGTGTCGGATGGGGGGAAATCCTCGTCCTCATCATCGCCGGTCTTTTCATCCTCGGCCCGGAACGGCTTCCCGAAGCGGCGTCCTGGATGGCGAAGAGCGTGAAGAAGGTCCGCGACTTCGCGACCGGTGCGCGGGAACAGCTCCGCGAGGAGATGGGCCCGGAGTTCGACCAGCTGCGCAAACCCTTGGAAGACCTGCGCGGGCTGCGCAACTTCGACCCGAAGCGGGTGGTGACGCAGCACCTGTTCGACGGCGACGCGGACCCGCTCGGCCTCAAGGGCATCACGAACGGCAGCCCGAACCTGGGCGGTACCAACGGGACCAACGGGACGAATGGCTCGAACGGCTACACGGCCCAGGCGAAGCAGCCGGAGCCGCTCAAGCCGGGGGAGCGCCCGCCGATCGACCCGGACGCCACGTAGGCGTCGCAGTTATCCCCAGCCCTGCCGCAATGTGGACAATTCGGCTGCTGCTCGGCCATTCAGAGCTTATTGTCTGCCGGCCCCGATAAAATTGGTGCGGGGCCGGACCCCCGGAGAGGGCGGGGGCTGTTTTTGGGTGGGGGCTGCGGCCGTCGCCCGTGAACAGGAGACGGGCTGGGTGCCACGTCGTCCGGTCCACTGTGGACCTACTAAGCACGAACGCCCGTTTGCGCACCGTTTCCGGGGATTTCCCTAGTCCCGGGTCGCGAACCCCGGCCGAGTGATCGTTTCCTCCTACGTTCGAAGTGGGGGCGGCTGTCCGCCGCTCGCAAACGAAGGGGAGAGAGATGAAATTCAGATCGCTGGGCTGTGTGCTGCTCGCCGTCGGCCTGCTGGGATCGGGGCAGCAGGCGACCGCCGCCACGCAAGCCGCCGCCTGCACCTGGAAGCCCACCGCTCTCGGCGCGGGCACCTCCGTCAGCGCGCAGGTGACCGCCACCGACGACAAGGGGAACTTCGCCGGCTGGACACTGCCGACCGACGAGTTCGGCGAGACCCGCCGCGCCGCTTCCTGGACCGGCGGTGCCTTCACCGACCTCGGCACGGCGGGGACCGCCGGTGCCGCCGTGACCGCCGAGAACCGCTCGGGCGCCGTCGCCGGGACCGCGACCTACTCGCTCTTCGGGTCCGGCTTCCTCTTCCAGAAGGCCTTCAAGAGCTCCGGCGGCACCCTCGTGCAGCTGCCGTTCCCGACGTCGAGCCAGCTGCCCGCGGGCTACACGCTCTCGAGCGCCCTCGGCATCACCGACTCCGGCGACGTCATCGGCGTCGTGCGCAAGCAGAACGGCTCGGGCACGACCCCGGTCCGCTGGCCCGCCGCCCAGCCGGGCACCGTGACGCTGCTGACCGGCCTGCCGTCGGGCCTGGTCGCGGTCGACGCCGATGGCTCGATCGTGCTGAACAGCGGGGACATCTGGCGCGACGGGACGCTGACCCACCTGGGCACCCTGCCGGGCCTCGAGTACGCGTGGCCCGAGGCCATCAAGAACGGCCGCGTTGTCGGCTACGGCGTCTACAACGGCAAGAAGGTCGGCGTCTACTGGGACCAGCAGCACGCGGCCCACGTCCTGCCGAAGTCCAGCTACAACCTGTCCAACGGCAACCCGGGCTTCACGATCAACGCGAACGGCCTGATCACCGGCCGGATCGACGAAGCGAACGGCGGCAACGACGCGGCCGGCACCGGCTACGGCGTCTGGGACCAGGGCACCTTCGTCTCGAAGTTCGGTGACCTCAAGGCCGACCTGCCCGTCGTCATCGGCGACGACGGCACCGCGGGCGGCTTCCGCTACGACTCCGCCACGCAGCACTCCACCGCGTACGTCTGGCGCTGCTCCTAGGACGGCTCAGCGGCCGGCCGGGGTGACGTTCAGCATCATCCCGGCCAGGCCGCGCGCCCGGACCGTCAGCTTCTTCGCCGTCTCCTTGAGCACCACCGACGCCGGCGCGTCCGGCGCGGACAGCACCAGCGGCGTCCCCGCGTCGCCCTGCTCGCGCAGGCGCGGGTCCAGCGGCACCTGGCCCAGCAGCGGCACCTCGGAGCCGATCGACTTCGTCAGCGACTCGGCCACCGCCTGCCCGCCGCCCGAGCCGAAGATCTCCAGGCGGGAGCCGTCTTCCTGCTCCAGCCACGACATGTTCTCGATGACGCCCGCGACGCGCTGACGCGTTTGCAGCGCGATCGCGCCGGCCCGCTCGGCCACCTCGGCCGCGGCCTGCTGCGGGGTCGTGACGACCAGGATCTCCGCGTTCGGGATCAGCTGGGCCACCGAGATCGCGATGTCGCCGGTGCCCGGCGGCAGGTCCAGCAGCAGGATGTCGAGGTCGCCCCAGAAGACGTCCGCCAGGAACTGCTGCAGCGCGCGGTGCAGCATCGGCCCGCGCCACACCACCGGCGTGTTGCCCGGGGTGAACATGCCGATCGAGATCACCTTCACGCCGTGCGCCTGCGGCGGCATGATCATCGTGTCGACCTTGGTCGGCTTCTCGCGCGTGCCCAGCATGCGGGGGATCGAGTGGCCGTAGATGTCCGCGTCCACGACGCCGACCGACAACCCGCGGGATGCCATCGCCGCGGCCAGGTTCACCGTGACCGACGACTTGCCGACGCCGCCCTTGCCCGACGCGACGCAGTACACCCGCGTCATCGAGCCCGGCTGCGCGAACGGGATGACCGGCTCCGCGGCGTCCCCGCGCAGCGACTTCCGCAGCTCGGAGCGCTGTTCGTCACTCATGACGTCCAGCTCGACCTGCACGTCGACCACGCCCGGGAGCTTCGCGACGGCCTCGCGGGTGTCGTTGGTCAGCGTCGCCTTCAGCGGGCAGCCGGCCACCGTCAGGTAGATCCCGACGGTGACGACACCGTCTTCGCCGACGACGACGTCCTTCACCATCCCCAGGTCCGTGATGGGTTTGTGGATCTCGGGATCTTGCACGCTCTTCAGCGCGCTGCGGACGTCGTCGACGCTGGGGAGCTGCTGAGTGCTGGTCACCCCGTCGATGTTACGACCCGGTAGGAGTGCGGTTGGGCTTGGCCTTCCGGGGCTGGACGTCGAGGTCCTCCCGTAGCCGGTCCAGCTCGCTGCGCAGGTAGTCCCGCGTCGCCACCTCGCCGACCGCCAGCCGCAGCGCCGCCAGCTCCCGGGCCAGGTACTCCGTGTCGGCCTTCGTCTGAAGCGCCCGGTTCCGGTCCTCCTCCAGCGAGACGCGGTCGCGGTCGTCCTGGCGGTTCTGCGCGAGCAGGATCAGCGGCGCCGCGTACGCCGCCTGCGTCGAAAAGGCCAGGTTGAGCAGGATGAACGGGTACGGGTCCCACTGCAGCGACACCGCGGTGAGGTTCAGCACGATCCAGATGAACACCAGCAGCGTCTGCCAGAAGAGGTACTTCCCGGTGCCGAGGAACCGCGCGATCCGCTCGGTGAAGCGGCCGAAGGTGTCGGGGTCGATGTTCAGCTTGAACCGGCTCTGGCTGCGCGGCTGGTCCAGCCGCCGTCGGGACGTCGGTTCAGGCACGGTCGGCCTCCAGGTGCTCGCCGGTCTCGCCGGTGGTGTCGTGCAGGCCGGTCTCGCGCCAGTCCTCGGGCAGCAGGTGGTCGAGGACGTCGTCCACGGTGACCGCGCCGAGCAGGTGGTCTTCGGTGTCGACGACCGGCCCGCAGGTCAGGTTGTAGGCCGCGAAGTAGCGCGTGACCTCGGGCAGGGTCGCGTTCGGCCGCAGGGCCGCCAGCCCGGTGTCTACGGCGCTGGCCACGAGCTCCGCCGGCGGCTCGCGCAGCAGCCGCTGGAAGTGCACGACGCCGACGAAGCGCCCGGTCGGCGTCGCGGTCGGCGGCCGGCAGACGAACACCATGCTGGCCAGTGCGGGCGGCAGCTCGGCGTTGCGGATGTGGGCCAGCGCCTCGGCGATCGTGGTGTCGGGCGTCAGCACCACCGGCTCGGGCGTCATCAGGCCGCCCGCGGTGTCGGACGAGTAGGCCAGCAGCCGCCGGACCGGCGCGGACTCCTCCGGCTCCATCAGCTCCAGCAGCCGGCTCTGCTCCGCGGGAGCGAGCTCGGCGAGCAGGTCGGCCGCGTCGTCCGGGTTCATCGCCTCGAGGATGTCGGCCGCGCGCTCCTCGGCGAGGTAGGACAGCAGTTCCTTCTGGTCGTCGTCCGGCAGCTCTTCCAGGACGTCGGCGAGCCGCTCGTCGTCCATCGCGTCGGCGACCTCGTGACGGCGCTTGAGCGGCAGGTCGCGGACGGTCGCGGCCACGTCGACCGAGCGCATGGTGTCGAACAGCATGAGCAGCTGGCCCGCGCCCTGCGGCTGCTTCGCCAGGTCGGCCAGGCCCAGGCCGGCGACCTCCTCCCAGCGCAGCACCTGCATCGCCGACCGGCGGCGCCCCAGCCCGACGCGCCGCTCGCGGATGGCGAGCTTCGCCAGCACCCAGTCGCGGGTGCGGGTCGGCTCCATCGCGGCGTCGACGACGGTGATCCGCGTGTCCGACCCGGCCAGCGTCGCGTGCGCGTCGAGCAGCTGGCCGAGCACCAGGACCTCGTTGGGGCGCTGGTTGAACTGGCGCATGTTGACCGAGCCGGTGGCGAGCGTGACGGCGCTCGGCTCGATGGAGGTGACGCGCAGCATCGGCACGAAGACCCGCCGCCGCGTGGTCAGCTCGACGACCACGCCGAGGATCCGCGGCGGCTGCGCGTCCAGGCGCAGGCCGGCGACGAGGTCGCGGACCCGGCCGATGGACTCGCCGTCGGGGCCGAAGACCGGCAAACCCGACAGCTGAGCTGCGAAAACCCTGTTGACCGCGGCCATGCCGCCGACCCTATCGGCTGGCTGCCCAGGGAGCGATTTCCGCCACGGTGACGAACGCCGGGTCGTCGCTGTCCTCGCCGGTGTCCGCGAACTCCTCCGCCATCCAGATCCAGTTCTGGACGGCTCGCACGAGTGTCCACGCGCGGGCTTTCTCGGCGTCCAGCTCCTGCGAAGCGACGATCATGGCGAATCGTTCGTCCAGTGTGGACTCCGTGAAGCGGTTCCAGAACAACGGGATCACGCCCCACTCGAGGTCACCCGCCAGGGGTTTCGGGTCGATGACGAGCCACGGCTCGCGCGTACCGGCCAGCACGTTCTGGAAGTGCAGGTCCTCGTTCACCAGCAGCTCACGCGCCGACGGCCCGAGTTCGCGGCAGATCGCGACGGCGTCGTCGACGAGCCGCCGCTCGAACGGTTCGCCGAGCGCGGCCCACCGCCGGGGAAGCTCCTCGGCGAGCCTTCCGGCTTCGGTGCGCAGGTTCCGGCGCAACGACGGCGGCGCGGGGACGGCGAGGCGCCGCGCCAGCGAGCCGAGCAGCGGGACGGCCTCGCGCAGCGGGAGGTCGTCGAGGGTGCTTGCGGCGTCGAGCCGCTCCAGCAGCAGGACGCCGTCCTCCGGCGCGGACTCCAGCAGCAGCACCGCACCCCGGCCGGCCCATGTGGACAGTGCGAGCGGCTCGTCGGCGGACTCTTCGTCGCGCCAGCCCAGTTTCAGCGCCACCGGCGTGCCGTCGGCGAGCCGGGCGGGCTGCACCACGCCGACGTAGCCGTGCATCGCCTCGCCCTCGAACGTCAGCCCCCACTCGCGCGCGTACCCGGCGGCGAGGTCCGGCAAGGCCGCGAGCCACGGGACGGCCTCCGGGCCGAGCACCCGGGGCGCCCGGCCGGCGAACAGCGGTGGCACGCGGAGATCGTTCACCACCCCAGTCTGGTGGGCCCGTCCAGCGCGTTTCGCCCTGGTCGAGACGGGCGTACGCTGGGTTTTCAGGGGAAAACGCAACCCCGGGAGCAGCCATGGTGGTGGAGATCCTCAGCGCCGTAGTCGTCGCGGGCGGAGCCTGGCTCGCGGCCGGCGTGCGCGTCGTCAAGCAGTACGAACGGGGCCTCGTCTTCCGGTTCGGCCGGGTGCGGTCCCGCGTGTCGGAGCCCGGCCTGACGCTGCTGGTGCCGTTCGTGGACCGGATGCAGAAGGTCAACATGCAGATCGTGACCCTGCCGGTGCCCGCCCAGGACGGCATCACCCGGGACAACGTCACCGTCCGGGTCGACGCGGTCGTCTACTTCAAGGTCATCGACCCGGTCGTCGCGGCGGTCAACGTCCAGGACTACCGGTCGGCGGTCGGCCAGGTCGCGCAGACGTCACTGCGCTCGATCATCGGCAAGAGCGACCTCGACGACCTGCTCTCCAACCGCGAACGCCTCAACGAGGGGCTGGAGCTGATGATCGACAGCCCGGCGCTGGACTGGGGCATCCACATCGACCGCGTCGAGATCAAGGACGTCGCGCTGCCGGAGGCGATGAAGCGCTCGATGTCGCGGCAGGCCGAGGCGGAGCGGGAACGGCGCGCGCGCGTCATCTCCGCCGACGGTGAGCTGCAGGCGTCGTACAAGCTCTCGCAGGCCGCGGCGCAGATGGCCGACACCCCGGCGGCGCTGCAGCTGCGGCTGCTGGAGACCGTCGTGCAGGTGTCGTCGGAGAAGAACTCGACGCTGGTGCTGCCGTTCCCGGTGGAGCTGCTGAGGTTCCTCGACGCGCAGACGCCGAGGCCCGCGGCGCCCGCCGCACCCGAGCCGGCTCCCGCGGCTCCGGAGCCGGAGCTCGAACTCGGGGAAGCCAAGCCGGAGGAGAACGGTCACGTGACGCCGTCACCGCGCAGCCCCGGCGACGCGGTGCAGCCCGCCGACTAGCTCAGCTGGCCGTTCGCGGCCAGGATGATGAGGGTCGTGAAGAAGCCCACGTACAGCGCGATCACGACGTAGCCGACGATCACGGCGGCCGTGGCCAGGCCGCGGCCGCCCGCTTCGCCGCGGTTCGTCCTGCTCAGCGCGATGTGGCCCATGACCAGCCCGGCGATCGCGGTGATGCCGGAGCAGAAGCCGAGGATCGAGCAGACCAGCGCCCCGATCGCCAGCGCGTTGTCCGGCCGGGGCGCGACGGGGACGTACGGCGGCTGGACGTAGGGCGCCGGGCCGCCGTACGGCTGGCCGTAGGCCGGCGGGTACGGCTGCTGGTGGTACGGGTGGGCGTACGACGGTTGCGGCTGGCCGGGCGCGACGTAGGGCGTGCCGGGGATGTGCGCGGCGGGAGCCTCGAACGCGCCGGGCGGCAGCTCACCGGGCTGCTCCGGGGCGGGCTGCTCGGAGGTGCCTTGCTCGGGGGCGGGGACGTCGGCGATCGTGCTGTCGGCCGACGGCGGGTCGTAGTTCTCCGGTGCGTACGGCGCGGGCTCCGCGGTGGGCGGCGGGTCGTACGACGCGGTCGGATCGGCCGGACGGTCCTTGTCCCCGGACGGGTCGGTCATGGCGGGTCCCCTCGGTGCGTTCAGGACTTCAACCTAGCCGGTCAGCGGAAGTGCCCGTGCGCGACGCCGAACCGGAAGAGGAGCACGAGCGCGACGGCGTTCAGTGCGATCCCGAGGTAGCCCACGACGAACGCGGCGATCGCGAGGCCTCGCCCGGTCGCTTCGCCGCGCTTGGCCCGGGCGTGGGCGACGTGGCCCATGGCGACGCCCGCGATACCCGCCGGCAAGCACACGAAGCTGCCGGCGATCGAGCAGAGCAGCGCCCCGGCCGCGAGACCCGGACCCGGTTCCTCGCCGGGGTCCGGCGTGGAACCGCCGGCCGGGGACCGCCTGCCGAAGGGGTCGTCCGGGTCGTACGGGTGGCTCAAGATCGGCTTCCTCCCCCGGGGGACTTTACGGCGCGGATCGTGAGCGCCCTCATAGCAGGGTTGCGGCTTTCGGGTCATACTCCCCGGTAACCCAGCGCCGCGAGCCGGCGTCGTATCCGGAAAGGGAGCCGTGATGGCCCGTCTCGCCCAGACCGCCGGCCTGACCGACGTGCAGTCGGAGATCCTCGCGACCGTCCGCTCGTTCGTGGACAAGGAGGTCATCCCGCACGCGCAGGAGCTCGAGCACTCCGACACGTACCCGGCGGACATCGTCGAGGGCATGAAGGAGATGGGCCTGTTCGGGATCACCATCCCGGAGGAGTACGGCGGGCTCGGCGAGTCGCTGCTGACCTACGCGCTCGTCGTCGAGGAGATCGCGCGCGGCTGGATGAGCGTGTCCGGCGTGATCAACACCCACTTCATCGTGGCGCACATGATCACCCGCCACGGCACCGAAGCGCAGAAGCGGCACTTCCTGCCGCGGATGGCGACCGGCGAGGTGCGCGGCTCGTTCTCGATGTCGGAGCCGGACCTCGGCTCGGACGTCGCGGCGATCAAGACCAAGGCGAAGAAGACCGACGACGGCTACGTCATCGACGGCTCGAAGATGTGGCTGACCAACGGCGGCTCGTCGAACCTGATCGCGCTGCTGGTCAAGACGGACGAAGGCGCGGAGAAGGCCCACCAGAACCTGACGGCGTTCCTCGTCGAGAAGCCGGAGGGCTTCGGCGAGGTCGCGCCCGGGCTGACCATCCCCGGCAAGATCGACAAGATGGGCTACAAGGGCGTCGACACGACCGAAGCGGTCTTCGACGGCTACAAGATCGGCGCCGACATGGTCCTCGGCGAGGCGCCGGGCAAGGGCTTCGCGTACATGATGGACGGTGTCGAGGTCGGCCGCGTGAACGTCGCGGCGCGGGCGTGCGGCATCGCGATCCGCGCGTTCGAGCTGGCGGTGGAGTACGCCCAGCAGCGCAAGACGTTCGGCAAGGCGATCGCCGAGCACCAGGCCGTGGCGTTCAAGCTGGCCGAGATGGCGACCAAGGTCGAGGCGGCCCACCTGATGATGGTGAACGCGGCCCGGCTGAAGGACTCCGGCGAGCGCAACGACGTCGAGGCGGGCATGGCGAAGCTGATCGCGTCGGAGTACTGCGCGGAGGTCACGCAGGACGCGTTCCGCATCCACGGCGGTTACGGGTACTCGAAGGAGTACGAGATCGAGCGCCTGATGCGCGAGGCGCCGTTCCTGCTGATCGGCGAGGGCACGAGCGAGATCCAGAAGACCATCATCAGCCGCGGTCTGCTGCGCGAGTACAAGTCCCGCTCCTGAAGGAAGGCGCCGATTGTCGATACGGCGACAATCGGCGCCCGGCCTTTCGGGGTAAGCGGCTCGCACGGTCCGGGCGTTCTTGACAAGATGGACGCCCAGACCCACGAGTGCGCAGGTGATGATGGTGAGTAGTCCCTTTGGCGGGGGCCGGGCGCAAGGTGGCCTCCCGCGGCTGCCGACCCCGCCGACCGGCTGGCCGATCGGGTCGTACGCGACCTACGGCGAGGCGCAGCAGGCCGTCGACTTCCTCGCGGACAGCGAGTTCTCCGTCAGCGACGTCACGATCGTCGGCGTGGACCTGATGCTCGTCGAGCGCGTCATCGGGAAGCTCAGCTGGGGCCGCGTGCTCGGCACCGGTGCCGTCTCGGGCGCCTGGTTCGGCCTGTTCGCCGGGCTGCTGCTCGGCCTCTTCGTCAACCAGGGCTTCGCGCTGCAGCTGCTCACCGGGCTCGTGCTGGGCGTCCTCTCCGGGCTGATGTTCGCCGCCATCGGGTACAGCATGTCGCGGGGGCAGCGGCGGGACTTCTCCTCGGCGAGCCAGCTCGTCGCCGGCCGCTACGACGTCCTGTGCCAGCCTCGCTCGGCCGAACAGGCGCGTGAGCTGCTCGCCCGGCTCGCCCTTAAACCACCTCCGGCCACGACCTGAAAAAGTCGGCCATTATCAGGGGAAAATCACAGTTCGAGCTGCAGTGGGCTGAATCGTTACCGATACTGCTTGCGGGGTGTGATCGCCCGGCATAAGTTGTCCGACACCAGTCGGGCGGCCTCGCCCAACCAGCGCGGCGGCCCGATCACTAGCACGTCGGGGTGCTGGCGCGGTTCGCCTCATCGCGTCGTGGTGCCCGCCGGGCACCGCGGTTTCCGGCGTGCATGCGGGTGAGGAGGCCTTATGGGGAAGAGGATCGGCGCGGGCAAACGGGGGCGCTCGCCCGGCCGTACCGCGGTCCTGCTGGGGGCAGGGGCTCTGGTGACCGGCATGCTGGCCGGTTGCGGTTCGAGCGGCGGACTCAAGATCAACGTCTACTACGCGCCCGAAGACAGCTTCCAGAAAGTCGTCGACAACTGCAACGCGGCGGCGAACGGCAAGTACGAAATCGTCTACAACAAGCTCCAGCGCGGCGCGGACGACCAGCGCCTGCAGATGGCCCGGCGGCTCGCCGCCGGGGACACCGCGATGGACGTCCTCGGCCTCGACGTGACCTGGGTTTCGGAGTTCGCCGAAGCCGGCTGGGTCGAGGAGTGGAAGGACCAGAACAAGACGGCGGCGACCGAAGGCGTCCTGCAGGGCCCGCTGGAAACGGCGACCTACAACGGGAAGCTCTACGCGGCCACGAAGAACACCAACGTCCAGCTCCTCTGGTACGACGACCGCATCACGCCGACGCCGCCGAAGACGTGGGACGAGATGATCGCCAAGTCG
The DNA here is from genome assembly GCF_040629235.1 of Amycolatopsis sp. NPDC005961. NCBI lineage: Bacteria > Bacillati > Actinomycetota > Actinomycetes > Pseudonocardiales > Pseudonocardiaceae > Amycolatopsis > Amycolatopsis sp. NPDC005961. Next base: position 195,143 of record NZ_JBEXVF010000005.1, read on the forward strand.
AAGGAGCTCAAGGCGCAGGGCAAGCCGTACAGCATCGTCTTCACCGGTGCGCAGTACGAAGGTCTCGTCGTCTTCTACAACACGCTCGTGGAGTCCATGGGCGGGCACATCCTGTCCGACGACGGCAAGTCCGTCGTCCTGGACGACGGCGCGGTGAAGGCGCTCGCCCTGCTGAAGCAGATCGCTTCCTCGGGCATCACCGACCCGTCGCTGACCAACTCGAAGGAGGACGACGTCCGCCAGACGTTCCAGCGCGGTGACGCCGCGTTCGAGCTCAACTGGCCGTTCGTCTACGCCTCCTACGCCAAGGAAAAGCCGCAGGACGTCTCGCACTTCAAGTGGGCCGTCTACCCCGAGGCCCAGGCCGGCACGCCGGCCAAGACCACGATCGGCGGGTACGACCTCGGCGTCAGCTCGCTGTCGCAGCACAAGCCCGAGGCGTTCGAAGCGGCACTGTGCCTGCGCAACGCGGAGAACCAGAAGTTCTCGGCGATCAACGACGGGGTGCCGCCGACCATCGAATCGGTGTACCACAACGACGCGCCGCTGGACCCGTCGAAGCCGGCGAGCGCCGACAACCCGAACATGGCGCTCAAGTACCCGATGCGCGACTCGATCATCGACGCCATCAAGGACTCGGCGGTGCGGCCGCTGACCCCGGCGTACCAGAACATGTCGACGGTGATGTCGAAAGTCCTTTCCCCGCCGGGTGAAATCGACCCGAAGGCCACCGCGGACAAGCTGCGCGAGCAGCTCAACGACGCGCTCCAGTCGAAGGGAGTGATCCCGTGACCGTCCAGGACTCGACCCCGGCGGACACCTCCGGGGCCACGGTCGCCGAGGCGACCTCCGGCAAGAAGGGCAAGCCCGCCCTCTCGGAAGGGAAGAAGGCCGAACGGAAGCTCGGGCTGTGGCTGTGCGCGCCCGCGTTCCTCGTCATGATCGCCGTCACCGGCTACCCGATCGTCTACTCGATCTGGCTGTCGCTGCAGCGGTACGACCTGAGGTTCCCCGCGCAGCAGGAGTTCGTCGGCCTCGACAACTACGGGGCCGTGCTGTCCAACTCGTACTGGTGGACGGCGTTCGGCACCACGATGTTCCTGACCGTGGTGTCGGTGGCGATCGAGTTCGTGCTCGGCATGGCGCTGGCGCTGGTCATGCACCGCACGCTCGTCGGGCGCGGCCTGGTCCGCACGGTCGCCCTGATCCCGTACGGCATCGTCACGGTCGTCGCGGCGTTCTCCTGGTACTACGCGTGGACGCCGAAGACCGGCTACCTGGCGAACTGGCTGGCCGCGGACGCGGCGCCGCTGACCGACCAGTGGCCGTCGATGTTCATCATCATCCTCGCCGAGGTGTGGAAGACCACGCCGTTCATGGCGCTGCTGCTGATGGCCGGCCTGGCGCTGGTGCCGGACGACCTGCTCAAGGCCGCGGCGATGGACGGCGCGAGCGGGTGGCAGCGGTTCACGAAGGTGATGCTGCCGGTGATGAAGCCGGCGATCCTGGTGGCGCTGCTGTTCCGCACGCTCGACGCCTTCCGGATCTTCGACAACATCTACGTGCTCACCGGCGGCGCGCAGGACACCGGATCGGTGTCCATGCAGACCTACGACAACCTGGTCAAGGGGCTCAACCTCGGGATCGGGTCGACGATGGCGGTGCTGATCTTCATCACCGTGGCGATCATCGCCTTCATCTTCATCAAGGTGTTCGGCACGGCCGCACCGGGTTCGGACGACGGGGGTAAGCGCTGATGGTGATGGGAACCGTCACGACGGGCCGCAAGCTCAGGTGGGGCCTGGTCGACATCCTCGTGCTGGTGTTCGCGCTGGTGCCGGTGCTCTGGGTCGTCTCGCTGTCGTTCAAGACCAAGGACACGCTGACCGACGGGTCGTTCATCCCGCAGTCGTGGACCTGGCAGAACTACGCGGACATCTTCCAGACGTCGGAGTTCCTGCTGGCGCTGGTCAACTCGATCGGCATCGCGATCATCTCCACGGTGATCGCGGTGGTGCTGGGCACGATGGCCGCGTACGCGATCGCGCGGCTGGAGTTCCCCGGCAAGCAGCTGCTGGTCGGGCTTTCGCTGCTGATCGCGATGTTCCCGCAGGTGTCGCTGGTGACCCCGCTGTTCAACATCGAGCGGAACCTGGCGCTGTTCGACACCTGGCCGGGGCTGATCCTGCCCTACATCACGTTCGCCCTGCCGCTGTCGATCTACACGCTGTCGGCGTTCTTCCGGGAAATCCCGTGGGAACTGGAAAAAGCCGCGAAGATGGACGGCGCGACGCCGGCCCAGGCGTTCCGGAAGGTGATCGCGCCGCTGGCCGCGCCGGGTGTGTTCACCACCGCGATCCTGGTGTTCATCTTCTGCTGGAACGACTTCCTGTTCGCCATCTCGCTGACGTCGACCACGGCGTCGCGCACGGTGCCGGCGGCGTTGTCGTTCTTCACCGGGTCCTCGCAGTTCGAGGACCCGACGGGACAGGTGAGCGCGGCCGCGGTCGTCATCACCATCCCGATCATTGTGTTCGTGTTGTTCTTCCAGCGTCGCATCGTGGCGGGGCTGACCTCCGGTGCGGTGAAGGGGTAGTCATGGCAGAAATCGTCCTCGACAAGGTGTCGAAGAAGTACCCCGACGGCGCGCTCGCGGTGTCCGAAGTGGACATCACCATCGCCGACGGCGAGTTCCTGGTGCTGGTCGGGCCGTCCGGCTGCGGGAAGTCGACCATGCTGAACATGGTGGCGGGCCTGGAGGACATCTCCTCCGGCGAGCTGCGCATCGACGGCAAGCGCGTCAACGAGAAGGCCCCGAAGGACCGGGACATCGCGATGGTGTTCCAGTCCTACGCGCTCTACCCGCACATGAGCGTGCGGGAGAACATGGCCTTCCCGCTGCGGCTGGCCAAGGTCGACGACCAGACGGTGCGGGCGAAGGTCGAGGAGGCGGCGACGATCCTCGACCTGACCGCGCACCTGGACCGCAAGCCGGCCAACCTCTCCGGTGGCCAGCGCCAGCGCGTCGCGATGGGCCGGGCGATCGTCCGGAACCCGAAGGCGTTCCTGATGGACGAGCCACTGTCCAACCTGGACGCCAAGCTCCGCGGCCAGATGCGGACGTCGGTGTCGAAGATCCAGAAGCAGCTCGGCACGACGACGCTGTACGTCACGCACGACCAGACCGAGGCCATGACCCTCGGCGACCGGGTCGTGGTGCTGCGCGGCGGTTTCGTGCAGCAGATCGGCGCCCCGCAGTTCCTCTACGAGAACCCGGCGAACCTGTTCGTCGCGGGGTTCATCGGCTCGCCGTCGATGAACTTCGTGCCGGCCACGCTGGAGAACAACGAACTGCGGACGCCGCTCGGGGTCACGCCGCTGACGGACCGGATCCGGCAGCTGGTGGAGAAGGCGGACGCGCCGCGCGAGGTGCTGGTCGGCATCCGGCCGGAGCACTTCGAGGACGCTGCGCTCGTCGACGCGGCCCAGAAGTCCGGCGGGGGCACGTTCACCGCGCACATCGACGTCCTCGAGTCGATGGGCTCGGAGAAGTTCGCCCACTTCACGGTGGAGGGTGAGACGGCGACGTCCGCGGAGCTGGCGGAACTGGCCGCGGACAGCGGTTCGGCCGACGTCCCCGGCTCGGAGTCCCAGATCGTGGCCCGCCTCTCGGCGGAGTCGTCGGCGAAGGAGAACGAGGACCTCGAGGTCTGGTACGACGCGGACAAGATCAAGCTGTTCGACCCGTCCAACGGCAAGAACCTCACCTACGAGGACTAGCCCCGAGACCCGGGAAGGGCGCCCTCATGGACTCATGGGGGCGCCCTTCCCGGCGTTCAGTGCCGGGTGGGCCGGTAGACGAGTTCCTGGATGTCGCCATCCAGCGTCCGGGTCTCGAGCAGCTCGAGGTCGAAGTCTTCCGCGCCGGCGAAGATCGGGTCCTCCCCGGTCCGGCCGGTGATCACCGGGTAGAGCGTCACCTGGACGCGGTCGACCAGCCCGGCGGCCAGCAGCGCGCGGTTCAGCGAGAGGCTGCCGTGCGAGCGCAGCGGAACGTCGGACTCCTCCTTGAGCCGGGCCACGACGTCGACGGCGTCGCCGCTCAGGATCGTCGCGTCCGGCCAGGCGAGCGGTTCTTCGAGCGTGGTCGACACGACCGTGGCGGGCAGGTTCCGCAGCCGCTTCACCCACGGGTCGAGGTCGTCGTCGGGAACGGCGTTCAGCATCTCGGCGTTGGTCCGGAAGGTGGTGGCGCCGAAGACCATCCGCTGGTCCTCCTCGTACTGGGCGAGGCGGTGCGCGAGCAGTTCCGGGCCCTGCTTGCCCCAGTAGCCGCCCCAGTCGCCGTGGTGGCTGCCGAAGCCGTCGAGGCTGGAGAAGACGTCGAAGGTGTACGTGGCGGTCATGGCCGGTTCCTTTCTTCGGGGGCCGAGCGCGCCCGCCGGCTCTCCAGGAAGGTTCGTTCGGTTTCGTTGCGGGCCAAGGTGATCGCCTCGTCGTAGGCGGCGACCGCCTCGGCGGTCCGGCCCAGCCGGGCGAGCAGGTCCGCGCGGGTGGCGGGCAGCAGGTGGTAGCCCGGCAGGTCCAGGTCTTCGATGGCGGCCAACGCTTGCGCCGGGCCGTGGACCTCGGCGACGGCCACCGCGCGGTTGAGCGCGACGATCGGCGACGACGTCTGCGCCAGCAGCTGGTCGTAGAGCGCCAGCACCTGCGTCCAGTCGGTCGACGGCCCGTCCGTGTGCACGGCGTTGATCGCCGCCTGCAGCTGGTACGGCCCGGGCCGGTTGCGGCGCAGGCACCGCCGCACCAGCTCGTGCCCCTCGGCGATCAGCTCCCGGTTCCACCGCGACCGGTCCTGCTCCGCGAGCACGACCAGCTCACCCGAGGGGCCCACGCGCGCGGGCCGCCGGGCTTCGGTGAGCAGGAGCAGCGCGAGCAGCCCGAGGACCTCCGGCTCGTCCGGCATCAGCTCGGCGAGCGCCCGCGCCAGGCGGACGGCGTCGGCGCACAGGTCCGTCCGCAGCAGCTCGCCGGAAGTCGACGCGTACCCCTCGTTGAACACCAGGTACAGCACGGTGAGCACCGAGGCCAGCCGGTCGGGGAGCGCGGCGGCGTCCGGCACCCGGTAGGGGATGCGGGCGTCGCGGATCTTCTTCTTCGCGCGGACGATCCGCTGCGAGATGGTCGCCTCCGGCACGAGGTAGGCGCGGGCGATCTCCGGCACCTCCAGGCCACCGAGCAGCCGCAGGGTGAGCGCCGTCCGCGCGAGCGGCGAGAGCGCCGGGTGGCAGCAGGTGAAGATCAGGCGGAGCTGGTCGTCGCGCACGGGTCCCTCCTCCGGGAGCTCGTCGGATCGGTGCAGCAGCAACGCCTGCGCGTGCCGGGCTTCGCGGGTGGACTCCCGGCGCAGGCGGTCGATCGCCCGGTTGCGGGCGGTGGTGACGATCCACGCGCCGGGGTTGGGCGGCAGCGCGTCGTGCCAGTGCGTGACGGCCACCGCGAACGCGTCCTGCACGGCCTCTTCGGCGAGCCCGATGTCGCCGAGGAGACGCGTCAGCGTGGCCACGCACCGGCCGTACTCCGCCCGGTAGACGTCGTCGAGATCCATCAGCGCCGGCGCGAACCGTCGTCGAACGGGCGCACCTCGATCGGCTGCCCGCAGGCCACCGAGCACTTCTCGGCCCAGACGAGCGCCTGGTCGAGGTCCTCGGCCTGGATCACCCAGAACCCGCCGAGCTGTTCCTTGGTTTCGGCGAACGGGCCGTCGGTGAACGCGGTCGTGCCGCCGGCGGTGCGGACGACCGTCGAGGCGTCCGAGTGCTGCAGGCCGCCGACGAACACCCACACCCCGGCGTCCTTCATCTCGTCGGTGACCTCGCCGGTCCGGGCCATCATGGCCCGCACGTCCTCTTCGGGCTCCGGCGGCGCGCTTTCGTCGAACTGGACGGCGAGGAGGTACTGCATCATCTCGGGCTCCTTCTGCGGGATCGGGCGAGCGGCTCTCACCCTGGCTACGAACCGGCTCGACGCCATTCGACATCGCCGCGGAAGAATTTTTCGGGAGGCTCGCGAGCCTGAGCACCTATCCCCGCGGGAGCAGGGGCAGGATCGTGTTCGCCGCCGTCCTGGCCAGGGCGCACGTGCCGTCGCCCGCGGTGCCCGCCGTCTCCACCACGCTGAGCTCCGCCAGCTCGCGGTGGCCCGGCAGGCCTCGCGCCGGCTGGGTCGTGTCGACCAGGCAGAACGCGCCCGCGAGCCGGACCCGGGCCTCGCGGCCGCCGAGCTGCTCGGGCGGGGCCGCCGCCTCGTCCGTCTCCACGGTCAGCTTGAAGCTCACCTTGCCCCGGATGCAGCTGTGCCCGGACAGCCCGGTCGCGGGCCGGCTGCCGGCGCCCGCGACGGCTTCGAGATCGGGTTTGTCCAGCAGCACGCACGGCGCCACCAGGCCCCACGAACGGTCCGGGAAGTTCAGCCGCTTCACCTTGTTCGCGGTGACGGTGCTCAGCACCGACCCGACGGCCGCGTCCGCGACGCCGCAGCGGCCGGCCTGGTCGCCGCCGCCGTCGGTGACCGAGAGGTCGAGCCGGTTGCCGTCGGCGAAGGTGATCGCGCGGGTGCACGTGCTGCGGTCGTTGAACATCGACTGCTGCACCGCGACGCCGTCGGGCACCGGCCCGAGGTAGTCGTAGGGCTTGATGTTCGGGTCGGAGTCGAAGGCCAGCGGCCCGACGAGGATCGTGCGCCCGCCGGCGTCGGCCCGGCAGTTCTCGAACGTCGGGGTGGTGACCGCACCGGGCGCGACCGCCGGCACGTCGAGCAGACTGCAGTAGTCGACGGTGGCGAAGTCCCCGAGCGCGGCGGACGCCGTCAGCGGCGTGGGCCCCGACGACGGTTCGGGAGCGGCCTGGGTCGTCGCGCACCCGGCGGTGAGCAGGGCGCAGAGCAGTGCGACGACCAAGACGTTCAGACGCGGGTACACGGTGAGCAAGTATCGCGGTATCGAAGCGAAAAACCAGCCCTGACGGGGACATCTCTCACTGTTTTTCCGGCCCGGCCCGGAGAACGTGCAGGTCACCGGATTCCACGGCGGTTTCCCGGGTGCGGCGGAGGCTTCCGAACGAATTTCGCTTTTACCGTCCCCTAAGGGAGAGATCCTTCCCGCGAGCGATGCGGAAGAGGGTGCTCCGGTGGTGAAGTGGAGATATCGGAAGTTCTCCGAGGCACGAAGAAAGGGAAAGACGATGAGCGCACCGGTCACCACCCGACGGCTGTCCCGTCCCCGCTACGGCCGCATGATCGGTGGTGTGTGCGCGGGTCTCGCCCAGCGATGGGGCATGAAGACGAGCACGGTGCGGCTGCTGGCCGTGCTGTCGTGCCTGCTGCCCGGGCCGCAGTTCGTGGCCTACCTGATCCTGTGGGCGATCATCCCGTCCGAGTGACGGCGGTAGTGATCGAGGCGAGGAAGCCGAGCCAGGAAGAAGAGTCGACGGCGAGGTGCGGGCCGGAGGGATCCTTCGAGTCCCGCACCGCCACGGCGGGTGTGGCGAAGGCGACCTCGACGCAGGCTTGGTTCTCGTCGCCGCTGTAGCTGCTCTTGCGCCACACCATCCGGTCCATCGGTCGCTCCTACTCACTGAGGCGGTCCGCGAGCCGGAGCAGGAGATCGCAAGACTCCGCCTCACTCAGCGCGAGCTTACCGATGTCCTTGAACCGCCGGGAAAGCTCGGCGAGCTGGCCCGCCTTGACCAATTGCAGGCTGCCCGCGGCGTGATCCACGTAGCCCAGGTCGCCGATCGTGTCCGGCGGAAAACCGAGGAGCGAAAACGCGCCCCGCAAACCGCGGTAGATCCCGGTCTCGGCGGGAACCACCTGCACGGTCACGTTTGGCAGTTCGGTCAGCTCGATGATGTGCAGCAGCTGGGCGATCAGCACGTGAGGTTCCGCGATGGGGCGGACCAGCGCTGTCTCGTCCACCATCGCGTGCAGCCGCAGCGGGTCATCACCTTTCAGCCGCTCGCAGCGGCGCATGCGCACGTGCAGCTTGTGGTTGCGTTCCCGCGTGCCGTGGTGTGCGTACAGAGCGCGCGCGAAGCTCTCGGTCTGCAGGAGCCCCGGTACGTACGCCAGCTCGAAGTTGCGGACCGAGACCGCTTCCGCCTCCAGCGCCGGGTAGCTGTTGACCGACACCCCTTCGATCCGGTTCTGGTTGGGCCGCCGCGCTTCGCGGGCGATCTCGACCAGCTCCACCAGCTCGTCCTCGGGCACGCGGTACAGCTCCGCCATCGCCCGGGCGTGCAGCGGGTGGATCGCCCCCTGCCCCTTCTCCAGCCGGGACAGCGTGCTCTTCGAAATGTCGAGGTCGCCGCCCGCCTGCTCCAGCGTCAGGCCGGCCTTCTCCCGCCAGGCCTTCAGCTCCCGGCCCAGCTGCAGCCGTCGAATCGCCGGAACGCTGTAATACGCCAACCCGCGCACCTCCCCGTCGCCATGATCGCGCGGGCAGCAGTGTCCGGGCGGGAGGGCGGCGCCGGGATCCCGCGCCGATCACCCCATCAGGGGCGCCAGCAGGACATCGCTTCGTCGACTTCGTCCACGCCGAGCGGCGGGTGGGGCAGCTCCGACGGCTTGCCGGGCTGGGCGCGCAGGCCGTCCAGAAGCATCGCGAGGCAGCGGCGCCACAGGTCCGGCTCGACCGCGGACGTGAACTCGATCGCCGAGCCGATCATCATGTGCAGCAGCGGGATGTCCGTGGGGGCGAAGTCGGCGCGCAGGCCGCCCGCCGCCTTGGCCCGCTCGACGAGCTGTGTGATCAACGGCACCATGCGGGCTTTCTCTTCCGCGACGTGCTCGTGGCCGAACTTGTTGGACAGCATGATCTCGCGCAGCCCGCGGTCGCCCGAGTGAAGCTCGATCGACTTCCAGGTGAAGTCGACGAACGCCTGCCAGGGGTCGTCGGCCTTCAGCGCTTCCTCGGCGAGGTCGCCGATTTCTTCCATCCGCTCGGCGAACATGGCCTCGACCAGGTGTTCCTTGCTGGGGAACCGGCGGTAGACGGTGCCGACGCCGAGGCCGGCGTGGTGGGCGATGTCGTCGAGCGTGGCTTCGAGCCCTCGCTGGCCGAAGACCACCCGGGCCGAGGCGAGGATGCGGCGGCGGTTGAGTTCGGCGTCGCGCCGCAGCGGCCGCGCCGGTGCGGCGGGACCTGCGTCCCGTGTCATTCCCCCAGTCTAGCTCACAAAGTAGAGGCACCTTCTCCGGTTTGTGTGTACCTTGGGTCGCGTAAGGGGAGATACCTACTCCACATAGCTTCCTGATCACTCCCAGTGAGGGGACACCCATGTCCGAATCCACTCTCGAGGTCGCGCCGCCGGGGGACGTGCGCGCCGCCGAGAACCCCCACCACGCCAGACGGTGGCTGATCCTGGTGATGATCGGCCTGGCGCAGCTGATGGTCGTGCTGGACGCGACCGTCGTGAACATCGCGCTGCCGTCCGCCCAGGTCGACCTGGGCTTTTCCAACGACGCCCGCCAGTGGGTCGTGACGGCGTACGCGCTCGCGTTCGGCAGCCTGCTGCTGCTCGGCGGGCGGCTCGCGGACGTCTTCGGCCGCAAGAACGCCCTGCTCGTCGGCCTGGCCGGCTTCGCCGCGGTGTCCGCGCTCGGGGGCGCGGCCGCCAACATCGAAATGCTGCTGATCGCCCGCGCGGCCCAGGGCGTGTTCGGCGCCCTGCTCGCGCCGGCCGCGCTCTCGCTGCTCACCACGACGTTCACCGACCCGAAGGAACGCGGCCGCGCGTTCGGCGTGTTCGGCGCCATCGGCGGTGGCGGCGCGGCGGTCGGGCTGCTGCTCGGCGGCGTGCTCACCGAGTACCTCGACTGGCGCTGGTGCATGTTCGTGAACATCATCTTCGCGGTCGTCGCCTTCGTCGGCAGCTCGGTCCTGCTGCGCAACGAGCGGGACGGCGGCCCGCGCCCGAAGCTCGACCTGCCGGGCACGGTCACCGCGTCGGCCGGCCTGTTCGCGCTGGTCTACGGCTTCGCGAACGCCGAGTCGGACTCGTGGTCGTCGGTTTCGGTGTGGGGCTTCCTCACGGCGGGCGTCGTGCTGCTGGGTGTGTTCGTGTGGCTGCAGCAGCGCGTCTCGCACCCGCTGCTCCCGCTGCGCGTGCTGCTGGACCGCAACCGCGGCGGCTCGTACCTGGCGATGTTCCTGCTCGCCATCGGCATGTTCGCGATCTTCCTGTTCCTGACGTTCTACGTGCAGCAGAACCTGAAGTTCACGCCGATCGAGAGCGGCGTCGGCTTCCTGCCGATGGTCGCGACGCTGATGCTGGCCGCGACGACGGCGACGGCGGTGCTGCTGCCGCGCTTCGGCCCGCGTCCGCTGGTCCCGACGGGCATGGCGATCGCGGCCGTCGGGCTGTTCTGGCTGAGCGGTATCGGGCTTGAGAGCACGTACGCGTCCGGCGTCCTCGGCCCGCTGCTGGTGATGGGCTTCGGCATCGGCCTGGCGATGGCGCCGGCGATGAGCGTCGCGACGTTCGGCGTCGAGGCGCACGACGCGGGTGTCGCGTCGGCCGCGGTCAACACGATGCAGCAGGTCGGCGGCTCGATCGGCACGGCCCTGCTGTCGACGCTGGCCGGCAACGCGGCGACGTCGTACCTCGCGGGCAAGGTCCCGACCCCGCAGCTGGCGGCCGAGGCGGCGATCGAGAGCTACACGACGGCGTTCACCTGGGCGGCGGTGATCTTCGCCGCGGGTGCGGTGATCAGCGGCCTGCTGCTCCAGTCGGGCGTCCCGAAGGGCGAAGCCGCCCCCGGCGCCGTGCACATGTGATCGAACCTTCCCGGCCCTCCGTTCCAGGTGGGCCGGGAAGGGGCGGCTGTTAGGTTTTGGGCGTGCTGGAACGATGGGGGAGCGTGCCGGACGGGCCAGTCGTCGCGTCCACTGTGGATGCCTTCGGCAGGATCATCGCGCTGTCGGCCGACGGTGACCTGCGGGTGGACGGGACGTCGTGCAGCCGGGTAGCCGAGCCGGGACAGTTCCCCAAGATCGACGCGTCCGGCGACGGGTTCGTCCTGGTGAACAGCCGGTGCCGGATCCGGCCCGGCTTCGAGGCGCCGCGCAACGGGCGGATCCTCGACGGCGCCGGACAGGTCCTGACCGCGTTCCACGCCGGAGACGGGATCGAGGAACTGGTCACCGGGCCCGCCGACGAGATCTGGGTCAGCTACTTCGACGAGGCATCGATCGGCGACCGCTACCACCCGGGCCTGATCCGCTGGACCGCCGCGGGCGAACCGGTCTGGTGGGCGATCGACGACCCGGTCCGCTTGTCCTGGATGGACTGCTATGCGCTCAACGTCGGCGAACGGCGGACGTGGGCGGTCCCGTACACCGAAGTCCCGCTGGTGGAGGTCGGCGGCGACGGCATCCGGTCGGTGCGGCGGTGCCCGATCTCCCGAGTGCGAGGGGTCGCCCTCTCCGGCGCGGAGGCGATCTTCCTGACCTTGGCGGGCCAACCCGGCGGCTACTACCACCACCTCGTGCCCGCCCGGCTGACCGCTGACGAGGTCGTGCCGGAGCAGCCGGTCCCGCTTGACGTCCCGGACGGCGGCACCCTGCAGCGCTGGGTGTGCCGTGGCGACCGGATGTGGCTCCAGTTCGGCGACACCTGGTACGTCCTCGGGCTCTAACGCTCCCGAGACCGCAGCGTCTCGATGACTTCGTCGTCCCAGCGGTGGGTCCGGATCAGCCGGTACCGCTCCGCCGCCACCCACATGTACGCCTCGGCGTCCGTCCGGTCGCCGATCATCTCCGCCTGGCGGAGCATCCCCACCACCGGCACGAACTCCTCGTCGAACCAGCGCTGCGCCACGCTCGCCCGGTCGCAGAACTTGCCCTCGTCCTGCATCAGCCGGAAGCCCCACGCCTCCACGTGTTCGCCCAGCTTCGCGTAGTCCCACGGGTCCGACACGATCACCGACGCCCGCGCGTGGCCGGTCAGCGGCACGCGCTCCAGGAACAACCTCCGGTAGTCCTTGACGATCAGGTCGCCCCGGTGGCGGATGCCGCTCGGGTCCAGCTTGGTCCGGACCACCGTCACGAATGCCTCTATTGTGGACAGACCCTGGGCGAGCGCCACCGACACGCGGTGGTGGCCGTCGATGATGAAGTGCAGCTCGCCCACCCGGTACACCTCGATCGGCGGGATCTCCTCGCCCCGCCGTGCCGCCAACGCCAGGCGCTCCCAGCGCTCGCGGACGCGGCCGGTCGTCGGGCGGAAGCGGCGGTCGAAGTCGCGGCTGCGGTCGACCGTGCCGACGATCGAGTCCAGCTTGATCACCCGCAACCCGATCCGGTGCTCGCCCGCGTACCCGAGCGCCTCCACGACCTCGTGGAACGGCAGCATGATGTTGACGTCGTCGGGCTCGCGCCGCAGCCACGTCGAAAGCCGCGAGAGCACCTGGCTCCGGCGCGCGCGGAGGAAGTCGTTTTCCGCGTCGGCGCGGGGAAACCCCGTCTCTTTCATGAGAACTCCATGATCCGGTGGCCCACCACGTTGCGGATCCGGGTTTCGCCGACGACCCGGTCCGGTACCGGCTCGCCGTGGGGGTGGATGTGCCCGTGCAGCAACCACTTCGGGCGCAGCACGTCGATCGTCCGGTGCAGGCACGCGAACCCGCGGTGCGGCGGGTCCGCCCGGTCGCCGAGGTCCAGCGGCGGCGAATGCGTCAGCAGGACGTCGACGTCGTGGCCGTCGCGACGGCGCCGCCACTTCGCGCGCCGCACCAGGCCGCGGGCCCGGCGCGCCTGCTGGCGCTGCGTCCACTGGTTCGGTCCGTCGTTGTAGCGGATCGAGCCGCCGAGCCCGGCGAACCGGATCCCGGCGACGTCGACGACCCGGCCGTCGGCGTTGACGCCGCCCGCCGGGCCCGGCCAGGCCGTGGGGAAACCGTCCTTCATGGACAGCCCGCCGTAGCGCGTGTAGCCGCTCAGGTCGGGGTCGTGGTTGCCGGGCACGAACACGCACGGTGCGTCGAGCGCGCTCGCCAGGAACGCCAGGTAGTCGTAGGGAAGATCGCCGGCGCCGATGACCAGGTCGACGGAGACGGCGCGGACCGCGTCGGTCCACAGCCGCTCGTCGACCTCGTCGGAGACCACCAGCGCTTTCGGCACGCACCCAGGGTACGACGCCGGGCGCTACTTCATGCCGTGTGCGAACCCCGGGTCGGCGACGATGACGAAGGTGATGACGAAGATCCAGACGAGGCTGAGCGCGAGGGCCCAGAACTTGAGGTTGGACAGCATGCGAGGCATCACGAACACTCCAGTGGGGGAAGAGGGGACCTAGAGCCAGCCGTTCTTCCGGAATATTCGGTACAGCAACAGGCAGATCGCCAGGATCACGGTGATCACCAGCGGGTACCCGAACTTCCAGTGCAGCTCGGGCAGGTAGTCGAAGTTCATCCCGTAGATGCCCGCGATCATCGTCGGCACGGTGATGATCGCCGCCCACGACGTGATCTTGCGCATGTCGGTGTTCTGCTGCAGGGAGATCTTCGCGACCGTCGCGTCGACCAGGGTGGACAGCAGCTCGTCGAACGCCGCCACCCGCTCGGACACGGTCGTGAGGTGGTCGGCGACGTCGCGGAAGTAGGAGCGGACCTCGTCCGGTACCAGTCGCGTGTAGCCCTCGGCCAGCCGCTGGATCGGCGTCGCGAGCGGCATCACCGCCCGCCGCAGCTCGAGGACCTCCCGCTTCATCAGGTAGATCTGCTCGGCGCTGACCTGCGACCGGGGCGCGAAGACCTGCGCCTCCATGACGTCGATGTCGTTCTCGATCCGGCCCGTGACGTCGAGGTAGTGGTCGACGACGTGGTCGGTGATCGCGTGCACGACCGCGGCCGGGCCGAGCTGCAGGCGCTCGGAATCGTCGTCCAGCTCACGGCGCAGGCGCGCCAGGCCGGAGTGGTTCCCGTGGCGGACGGTGATCACGAAGTCCCGGCCGAGGAACACCATCAGCTCGCCGGTCTCGACGATCTCGTTCGCCGTGGTGGGGGACTCGTGTTCGACGTAACGGACGGTCTTGACCACCAGGAAGAGCGTGTCGTCGTAGCGCTCCAGCTTCGGGCGCTGGTGCGCTTCGAGGGCGTCCTCGACGGCCAGCTCGTGCAGCCCGAACGTCTCCGCGATGCCCTGGATCTGCTGGGAGTCGGGCTCGTGCAGCCCGATCCAGACGAACCCCTCGTGCCGCTTGCGGACCTCTTTGATCGCTTCGATGTGCGTCCAGCGGCCGGGCAGGCGCTCGCCCGCGACGTACACCGCGCAGTCCACGACGTACGCGGAGAGCGGCACCGGGACCGGGCGGACGGGGACGGCGCCCTTGTTGCCGCGGCCGCGAAGGCCGCCGAGCGAGGGAATGGCAGGCATGGGATCTCCTGGGCGTCGTGCGTGGTCGTGCGAAGACGACTGACCAGGGGCGGAACGCATCCGCCCCGCGACACCAGCGTTCCCGGGAAAAGGCCTACCAGGAGATGAGCCGGCCGGCGGGTGTGGTGGGAACGCTGGGAGTACTAGGGAGCGGACTATCGCCACTACTCATCGGGGTTCCTCACCTCCTTCGGGCCGGGTCCAGAGTGGTGGGGCTCGCGTTGACGCGCGAACACCAATGGTTGAGGGTACTCCTCACTACGGATGCGTGTCGTACCAGCCTCACGCGGTGTTACGCGGAACAGGCGGAACAGGGAGAGACGAGTGCAGTTCGGTCGGTACTACGAGGAGTTCGAGGTCGGTGCGGTCTACAAGCACTGGCCGGGCAAAACGGTCACCGAATACGACGACCACCTCTTCTGCCTGATCACCATGAACCACCACCCGCTGCACCTCGACGCGCACTACGCCGAGGAGACCACGGACTTCGGCAAGAACGTCGTGGTCGGGAACTACGTCTATTCGCTGCTGCTCGGGATGTCCGTGCCCGACGTCTCCGGCAAGGCCATCGCGAACCTCGAGGTCGAGTCGCTCAAGCACGTCAAGCCGACCTTCCACGGCGACACCATCTACGGCGAGACCGAGGTGCTGGACAAGACGCCGTCGAAGTCGAAGGACGACCGCGGCGTCGTGTACGTCGAGACGCGCGGGTACAAGCAGGATGGCCTGATCGTGTGCACCTTCCGGCGGAAGGTGATGGTGCCGAAGCGCTCGTACGGGGAAACTCGGGGCGGGGAGCAGCCGGGCCGGCCGGTACCGCACGAATGAGGCTGTGTGCACGGATGAGGCGCTGATGGACCTGGATCGCATCAAGGAAGTACTGCGCACGTTCGCGGAAGTCGAGGCCCGCGGGGTCTCGCCGCTGTACGAGCACCTGGCCCTGCGGGCGGCCGAGGACGACGACGTCGCCGGGCTGCTCGCCTCGGCGCGCGACGGCGAGGTGCGCGCGACGCTGCTGATGGCGACCGCGCACCGGCTCGTGCAGGCCGACCCGATCCACCCGCTGTCGCGGTACTACCCGTCGCTCGGCGGCTTCGACGGCGTCGACTCGGAGACCTGGCCGCTGTTCCGGTCGTTCCTGCTGGAGCGGTCCGAGAAGGCCAGGGCGCTGATCGCGTCGCGGTACACGCAGACGAACGAGGTCCGCCGGGCGGCGCTGCTGTACCCGGGCGTGGCGCGGGCGGCGAAGGAAGCGGGCGGCAAGGTCTCCCTGCTGGAGGTCGGCTGCAGCGCGGGCCTGCTGCTGGGGCTGGACCGCTTCGGCTACCGCTACCAGTGCGACGGCGGCGAGCAGCTGACGGCGGGCCCGGCGAAGACCCCGGTCGGCCTGCACTGCGCGTTGGACCTGGCGCCGGGCGCCGTCGCGCCGAAGCTGCAGAAGAAGCTCGCGTTGCTCGACCGGGCCGGTCTGGACCGCGCGCCGGTCGACCTCTCGGACGAGGACGAGCTGGCGTGGCTGGAGGCCTGCGTCTGGGCCGACCAGCCGGACCGCATCCGCCTGCTCCGCACCGCGGCGGCCGAGCAGGCGAAGCACCGGCCCCGCCTCATCGCGGGGGACGGGGTCGACGACCTGGAGGCGGCCGCTTCGTCGCTGGAGGGGCCGCTGGTGGTGGTTACGAGCCACGCGCTGGCGTACTTCCCGGAGTCACGGCGAGCCGCGTTCGTGTCGGCGCTGGCTTCGCTGGCGGCTTCGCGGCCGTTGTGGTGGGTGTCGGAGGAGTTCTACGGCGCCGGGCTCGAGACGGTGCTGCCCGGGCGGGACGACCTGGTGGGCGACGGGCTGGCGACGCTGGGCGTCGTGCGCTGGGAGGGCGGGAAGGCCGACGCGCACGCGTTGGCCCGGACCGCTCCGCACGGGCAGCGGATGACCTGGCTGCCGCTGTAAAGCCGCGGAGGTGGCGAATCACGGCATTTCAGGCGCGAGGCAGGGCGTTCCAGTCGCGGAGCGTCACGTAAAGCAGGTCGACCAGCTCTCCGCCCGCCTCCAGGGCCGACAGGTCTGCCGCATCGGACCAGCGCGCGTCCGTTGCGTCGTCACCCGCCGTGAGAACGCCGCCGGCGACCGCGCACCGGTAGTCGTGGATTTCGTACCGGCCCCGGGTCACCGTCCCGACCAGTGTGCCGGGAATCACGTCGAGTCCCGTCTCTTCGAGGAGCTCTCTGACCACGGCCTCTTTGTCCGTTTCGCCCGGTTCGACTCGGCCACCCGGCAGCGACCATTGCCCCGAACCGGGGTCATTCGCGCGCCGGATGAGCAGCAAGCGGCCGTGCGGGTCGAACGCTATGCCGCCGACGCAGCGGATCGTGGCGTCCCCAGGTGCTTCCATGTCCCGAAGGGTAGACGTGACCGACTTGAAAACGGATGTCCTGTACACGGAGAGTAGCCGTACGGTACACTTCGGACCACGTGCTGCCCCAAGCGCGGGACTTACCTCCCGTCCGCCTGTTCAGTGCGGTACAACGTAAAAAGTCAGGATTTCTGCTGTTGTCCGGTGTCACCGTAAGAGACGGGATTTGATCGCGGTGAACGTGAAGAAGATTGCGGGCCTCGCCGGTATCGCGTTGGTGCTGTTCTTCGTCATTGCCCAGCCGGGTCAGGCCGCGGGCCTTGTCGGCAACATCGTCCAGTTCCTCCGGGACTCGGCCGAATCGGTGATCACCTTCGTCAGCAACGTGTTCAAGGGCTGATCGCGGGGCTACCCTCGAACCATGTTCGCGCCTCGCGATCCCGACGAGTACCTCCTCGACACCGAGCGGCGGGTCATCCGGATCCGCCGCCACTGGGCGGTGCTGCTGTGGGACACCTTCGAAGCGGCCGCCCTGCTGGCGGTCTGCGTCCTGGTGTCCTACCTGCTGCCACCGGCGCTTTACATCGGCCAGAACATCCTCTGGTACGTCGCGCTCCTCGTCGTGCTGCGGTTCGCCTACGTGGTGATGGAGTGGTGGGTCGAACGGCTGGTGGTCACCGACAAGCGGTTCGTGATGACCACCGGCGTGTTCACCACCAAGGTCCTGATGATGCCGATCAGCAAGGTCACCGACCTCAGCTACGTGCGCACCGCCACCGGCCGCATGATGGGCTACGGCACGATGGTCGTCGAGTCGGCCGGTCAGATCCAGGCCCTCAACAAGATCGACTTCCTGCCGCGGCCCGAAGAGTTCTACGACACGATCTCGGAGCTGGTCTTCGGTGACAAGCAGAAGCAGGCCGAGCGCTTCTCGATGATCAAGGCCCAGCGAGCCGCCCGGGGCAAGAAGCCGGTCGGCTAGCCTCATCCCGCCGCGCGTGTGACGCAGCGCATCGTCGACAATGGACCCGATGCGCATCGACCTGCACGCCCATTCCACCGCTTCCGACGGCACCGACTCGCCGGCCGGGCTCGTCGCCGCGGCCGCGAAAGCCGGGCTCGACGCCGTCGCGATCACCGACCACGACACCACCGCGGGCTGGGCCCCGGCCACCGCGGCCATCCCGCCGGGCCTGACGCTGGTGCCCGGCGCCGAGCTCTCGACAGTCTCGATCAACGCCGAGACCGGCCGTCAGATCAGCGTCCACCTGCTGGCCTACCTCTTCGACCCGACGTCCGAGCCCGTCGTCACCGAGCAGACCCGGCTGCGCGTCGAACGCCGCACGCGGCTGCGCCGGATGGCCGAGCGGATGGCCGCCGACGGCCTCCCGATCGACGCCGACGAGATCTTCGGCCTGCTGCCCGAGGACTCGCCGCCCGGGCGCCCGCACCTGGCCCAGGCGCTGGTCCGGGCCGGGCTGGTCAAGTCCGTCGACGAAGCCTTCGCCGACTACCTGAGCCCGCGCCGCGGCTACTACGTCGCGCGTCGCGACACGCCGGTCGAGGAGGCCATCGACATGATCGCCGCGGCCGGCGGCGTCACGGTCATCGCGCACCCCTTCGCCTTCAGCCGCGGCGCCACCATCAGCGAGGAAACCCTCGCCGAGCTGGCCGCGCACGGGCTCACCGGCGTCGAGGCCGACCACCCGAACCACGACGAGCCGACGCGCGCCCGCACCCGCGCGCTGGCCGGGGAGCTCGGCCTGCTCGTCACCGGGTCCAGCGACTACCACGGCACGAACAAGACGATCGCGCTCGGCGAGTGCACCACCGACCCCGGGCAGTTCGAAGAACTCGTTTCGCGGGCGACGGGGTTCAAGGTCGTGAAGGGCTGACATGGCCATCGCCGACTTCTTCGACGCCAAGCTCTTCATGAGCGCGACGATCACCTTGATCGTCATCATGGACCCGCCCGGCACGGTGCCGGTGTTCTTGAGTCTCGTCGGCCGCAAGCCGGTCGCGACCAGGGCAAAAGCCGCGCGGCAGGCCGTACTGGTGTCGCTGCTGGTGATCAGCCTGTTCGCGGTCGCGGGCCAGGCGATCCTGGCCTACCTCGGCATCGGCATCCCGGCGCTGCAGGGCGCCGGCGGCCTGCTGCTCCTGCTCATCGCGCTGCAGCTGCTCACCGGCAGCGGCCACGAGGCCGAAGCGGCCACCGAAGACGTCAACGTCGCGCTCGTCCCGCTCGGCACGCCGCTGCTGGCCGGACCCGGCGCGATCGCCGCGACCATCGTGTTCGTCCGCCAGGCCGACGGGCACATCGGCGCGTACATCGCCCTGGCGCTGGCGATCGTCACGACGCACTTCGTGATCTACATCTGCATGCGCTACTCCGGCGTGGTCATCCGGCTGATCAAGGAAAGCGGCATCACGCTGCTGGCCAAGGTGGCCGGTCTGCTGCTCGCGGCGATCGCCGTGGAGCTCGTCGCGAACTCCGTGCGCGGCTTCATCGACGGCGGCAGCTGACCCCGCCTTTCGGGTTGTCCTGCCGGACAGGAACCGGCGGGTTCGTTGACATCGTTAGCACGCCTCCCGCAGATTGAATCCCAGCCCAGCGTTTGAATCGTTTCAACCGCCTTGTGTCGGTTTTCGGAGGCCTCGATGAAGTGGCTCAGAGCATTCCTGCCGGTCACGGTGCTGGTGGCGAGCGGCGTGGTCGCCGCACCCGCCGACGCCGCCCCGAGCTGGCAGAAGTACGTCGTCGCGCCGGCGAGCCGGGACGTGCGGCCGGTCAAGGTGCTGTCGACCGCCGGCGACGTCACGAACCCGGACGGCCTGCTCGGCCGGGGCGTCACGACGTTCAAGCGGCAGGCCCCGCCGCCGAAGCCGGCCTGGCCCACCGGGACCACGGCGGCCGCGTCGTCGTTCCACGCGCCGAACAACGGCGGGAACGGCCAGCCGCGGACGTACGCGCCCGGCAACGCCGTCGACGGCAACACCGACACCTTCTGGAACGACGACACGATCGGCGCCTACCCGGACGTCCTGACCATCACCTCGGCGGCACCCGTCGCGCTCCCCGGCGTCACGATCCTGTCCAGTGTGGACGGTGTGCCGCAGGACTACACGGTGGAGGTCCTGGACGGTGGCGCCTGGCGCGTCGCGGCTTCGGTGAGCGGCAACACCGCTGTCCAGCGCGCGGTGCCGTTCGACCGGCCGGTGACGACCACGCAGGTCCGGATCACCGTGACGAAGGACCAGAACACGCCGTCGGGGGAGTTCAGCCGCGTCACCGAGGTCTGGCCCGGCCTGGTCGCCGACCCGCCGGTGCCGGTCGCGGTGGTGGACTTCGGCAAGGTCGTCGCGGGCTACCCGAAGATCTCGTTCGCGGGTGCGTCCGCGAACCACCCCGGCATCCGGGTGTCGACCTCGGAAACCCAGCAGTACCTGGGCGAACGCTCCGACTTCTCGCGCTCGGACTTCTCCGGCGGGCCGGGCAGCGACCAGATCGCGGTGCCCGCGACACCGACCGTCTGGCGGGACACGAAGGGCTGTGCTTCCGGCACGCAGGTGTGCGCGGACGGCCTGCGCGGCTTCCGCTACCTGCGGATCAGCCTCGACGCGCTCGCGTCGGACGCGCCGCTCACCCAGCCGTCGGGTGAGGTGCGGATCAGCGGCGTCTCGCTCGACTTCACGCCGTTCCTCGGGACGCCGAGCACCTACCGCGGCTGGTTCGAGTCGTCCGACGATGCTTTGAACCGCTACTGGTACGCCGCGTCCTACACCAACGAGCTGGGGATGGACACGTTCCGCGCGTCCGATGTGGACCCACGCGGGGCGTTCTCGCCGTCGCTGGACGGGAAACTCGTGCTGCACGACGGTGCGAAGCGCGACCGGGACCCGTACGTCGGCGACGTCGCGGTGTCCGGGCTGACCGAGTACCTGACCCACCAGGACGGCACCGCGGCGCGCAACGTGCTCGCCGACCTGGCCGACCACCAGCGCGCGGACGGCTGGATCCCGCCCGCGTCGATCAACAACTACACGTTGCCGTTGTTCGACTATCCGCTCTGGTGGGTGACGTCGAGCTGGGACTACGTGCTCTACACGGGCGACACCGCGTACGCGTCTTCGTACTACTCGCAGCTCGTGAAGACGCTCGACGCGTGGTACCCGTCGGTCACCGATTCGCGCGGGTTGCTCGCGAAGGGCCTCAACGGCACCGGCGGCTACGGCGACTACGCGTTCCTGCCGCGTACGGGCGAAGTGACCTACTACAACGCGTTGTACGTCCGGGCGCTTCAGGGCGCGGCGGGCCTGGCGCGGGCGACCGGGCATTCCGGCGACGCCGACCGGTGGCTCGCGCGTGCTTCCGGGGTGGCGTCCGCGGTGAACGCTTACCTGTGGGACCCCGCGGCGGGGGCGTACCTCGACTCCGGGACGGGCGCGGTGCGCCACGGCCAGGACGGCAACAGCCAGGCCATTGTGGCCGGTATCGCGTCGCCTTCGCAGGCCACTTCGGCGTTGGCGCGGCTCGCGGCGGGTGCGTTGCCCTACGGGAACCCGTTCATGGACAACGACACTCTCGTTTCCGATGGCACGAAGCGCGTGTACGCGTTCACGTCGTTCCCCGAGCTGCAGGCGCGGTTCCGGAGCGGGCAGCCGGACTCGGCGATCGACCAGATCAAGCGGATGTACGGCTGGATGGCGTCCCACGACCCGGGCATCACGGCGTGGGAAGGCATCGGCGAGGGCGGGTCGCACTACGAGCAGGGGTACACGTCGGCGGCGCACGGCTGGTCGACCGGCGTCGTGCCCGCTTTGACGAACGAGCTGCTGGGCGTCTCGCCGGCTTCGCCGGGCTTCGCGACGTGGACGGTGTCACCGCACCCGGGTTCGGTCGCCTGGGCGCGCGGAGCGGTGCCGACGCCGAAGGGCGCGTTGTCGGCTTCGTGGACTCAGCAGGGTTCGGTGTTCTCGTTGACGGTGACGGCTCCTCGCGGGACGTCGGGTTCGCTGGTGGTCCCGTCGGGCCGCTTGGTACTGCTGGACGGGCGGCCGATGCGGGCCGTGGCCGGTGGTGCGCTGGCCGTTTCCGGCGGGACGCACACGGTCCTCGTGGTGAAGTAGCCGCACTTTCCGCGCGGGGCCGGTCGCGCCCCGCGCGGAAAGTGTCGGTGACATCTGGGGCTTCGCCCCAAGTCGGGGGCTCCGCCACCCGAACCCCCGGAAAAAGTGTCGGTGGTGGTGCGTAGCGTGACAGCCGTGAAGGAGCAGATGGGGTTCGACTTCGGCGTCGCGCAACCGGTACGGCTCACGAAGGTGTCGCCGGCGCGGCTGGCCACCTTCGACGACTGCCCGCGCCGGTACCGCCTCGCGTACCTCGAACGGCCCACCCCGCAGCGCACGGGGCCGTGGGCGCACAGCACGCTCGGCGCGGTGGTGCACAACGCGCTGCGGGCGTTGTTCGACCTGCCGGTGCTCAAGCGGGTGCCGCAGCGGGCGGTGGCGCTGGTGGCGGAGTTCTGGAAGGACGCGGGCTTCGAGAGCGAGGAGCAGGCGGCGCGCTACCGGGCGCGGGCCAAGGGGTGGGTGGCGGAGTACGTCGAGGACAACGACGTCACGCACGACCCGGTCGGGCTGGAACGGTGGGTGTCGGCGCCGGTGAGCCCGTCACCGGGGGAGAAGCCGTCGATGATCATCGAGGGCCGCGCGGACCGCATCGACGCGCGTGACGGCGCGTTGGTGATCGTGGACTACAAAACGGGACGGCGCCCGCCGGACGAGTACGAGGCCCGGGCGTCGCAGGCACTGGCGCTGTACGCGGTGGCGGCGGCGCGGACGCTGCGGATGCCGTGCACGACGGTGGAGCTGCACCACCTCCCGACCGGCACGATCGCGGCGGCCGAGCACACGCCGGAGAGCCTGCAGAGGCAGCTGCAACGCGCCGGCGAGACCGCCTCGGACCTCAGGCTGGCCACGGATACCCTGGACGCGGGCGGCGACGGAGACGAGCTGTTCCCGCCCCGCCCGGACCGCCGTTGCGCCTGGTGCGACTTCAGGCCGAGCTGCAAGGCGGGGCAGGAAGCGGCCCCGCAGATGCAGCCGTGGGACCTGCTCGCGCCCTGACAGGGAGGGAAAGTGCCTTCACCGGAAACCGACGAACTGGCCACGGTCCCGCTGCCCACGGGCGCGCCCGAAGTGGAGCGCCCCTCGGCCGGGACTGATGCGGCCGAGGCGCGGGAGGTGCCGCAGCAGCAGACGGAGCGGCTTGCGACTGGACCCGGCCCGGCCGCGGCGAGGTCGCGGCAGACCGAGCCGCTCGCCGCAGAAGCCGGTCAGGCCGAGGCGCAGCAGACTGAGCGGCTTGCGACCGGATCCGGCCCGGCCGAGGCGGGGTCGCGGCAGACCGAGCGGCTTGCGACCGAGCCGGGCGCACGGGTCGTTCCGCAGCAGACGGAGCCGTTCGCCGCCGAGCCAGGAGTGGCCGAGGCACAGACGGTCCCTCAGGAACGCGTCGAGCCCGAGCGGGTCGAGCCGTCGGAGACCGATGCCGAAGACCCCGCTGAGCCGGGCAAGCCGGGCGGTCGATGGTGGCGCGGCTTCACCGGCTCCCTCGCGGCCGGCCTCACGGTCCTGGCGATCGGCGTCCTCGTGGTGGCGGCGATCGACCTGAACACGGGCGCGCCGGGCCCCGGCGCGGTGCTGCTGGTCGGCCACCCGGTGGCGGCGGTGCTGGCGTTGCTGGCCCAGCGAGTCGCGGACCGTCGCAACGGGGCCCCGGCTGTGGGTGCGGGCGTTGCGGTGGTGCTGTTCACCGTCTCAGCCCTGACTCTCTTCTGGCTCACCTGAACCGTCGCCCGAGCACGCTTGATGCCCCTGCAATCACGCGAGATGCCGCTCCGGACACGCGTAATGCCCGCCCGATCACGCGAGTGACCAGCGCCGGAACAGCGAAGCCGGAACTCGCGTGATTGAGGGCCGAACTCGTGACTCGCGCCGGCTACTTCAGGGCCGTCAGGGTGTCGCCGCGTTCTTCCAGCAGGACCGGGCCCGCCGCGCCCAAGCGGACCGCCCCCGCGTACCCCCGGCGGTCCACCCCGACCGTCCGGATCGTGGAGCCGTCGTTCTCGTTCAGCACCGCCAAGCCGCCCTTGATCGGGACCACCAGCTGGGCCGCGAACAGGATCCCCGGCCCCGATGCGCTGCTCAACGTCCAGCGCGGCGAAAGGTCGTCGCGGGAAAGGGCCAGCATCTTCGACCCGCTGAACCAGTACACGTTCTGCGTCGTCTGGGTCGTCGCCTCGACACCGCCGGCCGGGTCCGCCGCCAGGTCCGTGGCCGGCACGTCCAGCGGGTACGCCGCGCGCTGGGAACCGTCGCCGTTGTAGACCACCAATAGCTTCTGGTCCGGGAGGACCACCGCCGTCAGGTCGCCGGACATCGCGATCACGCGCGCTCGCTTGCCGGCCAGCACGCTGCTGAACGCCACTGATGGCTCGTCGTCCTTCTCCGGGGCCGCCTTGTAGACCGTCAGGCGGTCCGCCGGGTCGCCCGGGCAGCGCTCGATCACGCCGACCTTGCCCGACGCCGCCGCCACCGTGCCGTACGTGCAGCCCGTGCGGGGCTGCTTGCCCGCGTTGACCAGCGCCGGGACCTGGCCGTACTCCGCGCTCTGCACCAGGTCGTCGCGCCACGTCGTGAGGAGCTTCTTGCCCGTTGCCGTCACGTGGGAGCCGTCGCCGACCAGGCGCGTTCCCAGCTCCGCGTTGCCGTTGCGCTGCGCCGTGATCCGGCCCGTGCCCGGGTCCAGCTGCGTGACTTCGCTGCACCCCTCCGACTTGGCGTAGACGGCGTTCAGCCGCCCCCACGTCTCGTTCATCGTGCACAACGGCCGGTCACGCGTGTAGTGCCAGCGGATCTGCCCGGTCAGCGGGTCGCGGGCGGCGACCTCGCCGCCGTCCGCCGTCGCCACCGCGTCGCCCGCCACCACCGGGACCGGCGTCGCGCCGCTGCGGGCGCTCCAGATCTCGGCCAGTGAGCCGGGCACCTTGTCCGGCGCCGCGGGCAACGGCGGGGGCGGCGCCGCCTCGGTGCGGTCGGTCGCCGCGCTGTCGCTCGTCACGCCGATGACCAGCGCGGTGGCGACCGCGACGACCGCGACCAAGGCCGCGGCCACCCGGTCCCGCCCGCGGTTCCAAGGCGAACGACGCGCCTTGACCCGCGGGGCGGGCGGAGAGCTCTCGGCCTCCTCGGAGACCTCCTCGGAAGCGTCCTCGAGGACGTCCTCCGAGCCGTACTCAGGGGTCTCTTCAGGCGCGTTTTCAGGCGCCTTCCCGACGTCGCTCACGTGCCCGGACCCCCGCGTTCAGGTTCAGTCTGCCGACGCAGGTGTATCAGACGTCGCGGCGGGACGGCGACGGCGGCGCCGCCGAGCGGGCCGCTCGGCGTTGTCGCCGGCTTCCTTCTCGGTGGCCGGGCCGGTCGCTTCCGGCGCGGTGCCGCGGGTGCGGCGACGCGACCGGGTGCGTCCCTCGGCGGCGGGAGCGTCGTCGGGGGACGAGGCAGCGGCGTTGTCCGCGGCCTCGATCGCCTCGGCCGCGTGCGAGCCACCGCGGGTCCGCTTGCGCGGGGTGCGGTTGCGCTTGCGCGGCGCGTCTTCCGAGACGGTCTCGCCCGGCTTGCCCCGGCCACGCGGGCCGCGGCGCTTGCCGCCCAGGTCCTCTTCCTCCTCGGCGGCCAGGCCGGCCCGGGTGCGGTTGGCCAGCGGCAGCCGGCCCTTCGTGCCCTCGGGGATGCCCAGGTCGGCGTACAGGTGCGGTGACGACGAGTACGTCTCCACCGGCTCCGGCTTGTCGAGGCCCAGGGTGTCCGAAATGAGCTTCCAGCGCGGCATCTCGTCCCAGTCGACGAGCGTGACGGCGACGCCGGTCCGGCCCGCGCGGCCGGTGCGGCCGATGCGGTGGACGTAGGTCTTCTCGTCGTCCGGGCACTGGTAGTTGATGACGTGGGTGACGTCGTCGATGTCGATGCCGCGGGCCGCGACGTCGGTCGCCACCAGCACGTCGACCTTGCCGGAGCGGAACGCGCGCAGCGCCTGCTCGCGCGCGCCCTGGCCGAGGTCACCGTGGACGGCGGCGGCCGCGAAGCCGCGCTCGACCAGGTCGTCGGCCACCTTCTGGGCGGTGCGCTTGGTGCGGCTGAAGATCATCGTCAGGCCGCGGTCCTTCGCCTGCAGGACGCGGGCGATCACCTCGGGCTTGTCCATCGAGTGCGCCCGGTAGACGAACTGCGTGGTGCGCTCGTGGATCGCGCTCGCGTCGTTCTCTTCGGCGCGGATGTGCGTGGGCTGCCGCAGGAACGTGCGGGCCAGCGTGATGATCGGGCCGGGCATGGTGGCCGAGAACAGCATGGTCTGCCGCTCGTCCGGCACCATCCGCAGGATGCGCTCGATGTCGGGCAGGAAGCCCAGGTCGAGCATCTCGTCGGCCTCGTCCAGCACGAGGCCACGGACCTTGCCCAGCACGAGGTGCTGCTGCTCGGCCAGGTCGAGCAGGCGGCCCGGGGTGCCGATCACGACGTCGATGCCCTTGCGCAGGGCCTCGATCTGCGGCTCGTAGGGGCGGCCGCCGTAGATGGCCAGGGTGCGGATGCCGAGGTGCTTGCCGGCGCCCTTGAGGTCGTTGGCGACCTGGATGCACAGCTCGCGGGTCGGCACCACGACCAGCACCTGCGGAGTGCCGTCGCCGGGCACCTCCACGCGGTGCAGCAGCGGGACGCCGAAGCCCAGGGTCTTGCCCATGCCGGTGCGGGCCTGGCCGATGAGGTCGTCGCCGGCCATCGCCAGCGGCAGGGTGAGCTCCTGGATCGCGAAGGTGCGCTCGATGCCGGCCTCGCCGAGGGCCTTGACGATCTCCGGCTTGACGCCGAAGGACGCGAAGGTCGGGTTCTCGGGCTCGACCTCGACGCCCGCCTGCAGCGGGTGCGAGGTGTCGAGCGCGGCCGGGCCGGTCTCGCTGTGCTCCAGCGCGACGGCGGGGGTCTGTTCGGTTGTGGGAATTTCTGCGGTCAGGGTGATCGCCTCTCTCGTGACCAGCGCGCACAGCCGTGGGTCCGCTCGACACTCGACCGGGAGTAAACCCTGGTCCCTGGCGCTGATCTTCAAGCGCGGAACCGGTCCGCCCCGGGAATGCCGGAAGAGGCGTGCACGCACATTGCAGTACGTCGGCAAGCCAACGTGACCTGCCTGTTCCCGACGCCGGTATGGCGTACGGAAGCTTCTATATCATCCGCAGTGTACCTGGTCAGCAGTTTTTCGACAGTACCCGGCACGCCGGAACCAGTGTGATCGGTCTCGTCCCGACACGCCCGGGTGCTTCGGCGATACCCTGCCCCCGTGACCGAGCCGAAAGAGATCTCAGAAGGCGTAGTCGACCTTCTGGGTGTGATCGCCTACCTCGAACTTTCCGCGTTCGACCGGATGGCCGAAGACGCGCGCAGCGCCCCCACCCTGGCCGGGCGCGCCGCGCTGGCGCAGATGGCCGCGGCGGAGATCGGTCACTACGGCCTGCTCGGCCGGCACCTCGCCGCGCACGACGTCAAGATCGAAGACGCGATGTCGCCGTTCGTGGCCCAGGTCGACGCCTGGCACGCCTCGACGCGGCCGAAGTCGTGGCTGGAATCGCTGGTCAAGGCCTACGTCGGCGACGGACTGGCCGCCGACCTCTACCGGGAGATCGCCAGCTGGCTCGACCCGGAGACCAAGGACCTCGTGCTCACCGTGCTCGCCGACACCGGCCACTCCGCGTTCGCCGAGCGCGAAGTCGCCGCCGGCATCGAAGCCGACCCCAAGACCCGCGACAAGCTGGCCCTCTGGGGGCGCCGCCTGCTCGGTGAGGCGCTGACCCAGGCCCAGTACGTCGTCGCCGAGCGCGACGGGCTCGCCGAGCTCATCATCGGCGGCTCGGGTGACCTCTCCGGAATTGCCGCGTTGTTCCGGCGGTTGCAACAGGGGCACACCAAGCGCATGCAGGCGCTCGGCCTGGGCTGACCCCGATGGAGTACCCGGAAGTGAGGACGCGGTCGAGCGCGGACATGCGCCACCGGAACGAGCCCGTTCGGTTAGCCTTGCCGAGCACATCCCTTACGAATTTCCAGCGGAGGTCCCACGTGGAGGTCAAGATCGGCATCAAGGACACGCCGCGCGAGCTGGTGGTGTCCAGTGGCCAGTCTCCCGAAGAGGTGGAGAAGCTGGTCGCCGAGGCCCTGACGGCCGGTGACGGGCTCTTCCGCATCAGCGACGAGAAGGGGCGCAAGTACATCGTCCCGTCCGACCGCATCGCGTACGTCGAGATCGCCCCGTCCGACGTCCGCAAGGTCGGGTTCGGCGTCGGCGACTGACTCGGAGCCACTCGAAGGCCACCCCGGGACCGCCCGGGGTGGCCTTCGTGCGCTCCGGGGTTCACCGGATCGGTCGGTTCTCCTTGGTGTGTCGCGATTCCGCCGCCTAACTTCGGCGAGCGATCCGGTGTCACGGGACCCGGACGCCCCGACCCCCAGGAGCACCCAGCATGACCACTGTCGAGCCGATGGCGAGCGACGTGGCGGATCTCGTGCGGAACACCCTCTCCGCGCACAAGTCGATGTTCCTCGCGACCTCGGGCAGCGACGGCCCGTGGGTCGGCGGCGTGTATTTCGCCGAGAGCGGACCGTTCACGCTGAACCTCGTCCTCGAGGACCGGGGCCGGACCCTGGCCGCGGTCCGCGAGAACCCGGTCGTCTCGGTGGTGGTGTCGACGGGCTCGCCGATGCAGCCGTTCCTGCAGGCCCAGGCGCTGGCCGAGGTCGTCCCGGCCGACGACGATGCCCTGGTGCGCGACCTGCTCGTCGCGAAGGTGCCCGAGGCGGAGCCGTTCCTGGCCGCCCCGGTCACCGCCGTGCGCCTGAGCGTCCGCAAGTGGCGCGCGACGGACATCCCGAACGGCTGGCTGCCCGGACGTGAGCTGCCGGGCCCGTTGCCCGGCCCGCGCCACCCCTGATCCGGCCGGGTCGGCCGCCGCGCGGGTCGGCCGCCCCGGTTCCGAAGTCCGTGAAGGCCTCCTCGACCGAGGGGGCCTTCACGGCGTTCTAGGCGTTGAGCTCTTCGAGCGTCGTGGGGACGTGGAACGGCGGCGTGCTCGTGCCGGTGATCCGGTACCGCCCCCACGGGTCCGGGTCCGACAGCTCCCCGGTGGCCGCATACGCGCCGGCCTGGATCGAGACGGCCTTCTTCTTGCCTCCGGCCAGGCGAGTCAGCTCCTCGTTCACCGCGACCCGGCCGTACCAGCGATAGAAGCCGTCGATCGGCTGGAAGTAGCCGCGCAGCTCCACCGTCGTCGACAGCGACACGCCGTCGACCTCCAGCGTCGCCGGACCGCTGTAGCCGTCCTCGTCGTGCTCGCTCATGACGTCTCCTCCAACGACTCGGACTCCGCGCGGCCCAGCTGGACCACCTTGTTGGCTTCCAGGGGCTGGTTCGGGTCGATGACCACGCCGTGCTGGCGGGTCAGCCCGTCGATCGCCGCCCAGATGATCTGCGTCAGGTACTCGACCACCGCGTCGCGGCCCATCGACCGGCGGTCGAGCCACCACTCGCCGGTGTTCTGGACCATGCCGACGATCCCGTGCGCCCACGGCTCGGCCGCGCCGGAGTCCATGTTGAACATCCGCATGTAGTCGCCCAGCAGCGCGGTCAGCGCCGTCGCGATCAGTTCCTTGTCCTCGGCCACGACGTCCGACGACACCGGCTTCTCCGGCCGCCCGTGCGCCAGCAGCCGGTACAGGTTCGGGTGCTCCTCGATCACCGTGAAGAACGCGTCGAGGGCCATCCGGATCCGCGGGACCGGCGCGAGCTCGGCGTTGATCGCCGGGATCAGCCGCTCGAAGAGGATCTCCGTGCCGCGCTGGCCGAGGGCGACGTAGAGGTCGGCCTTGTCGTCGAAGTGCCGGTACAGCACGGGTTTCGTGACGCCCGCCTCCGCGGCGACGTCCTCCATGCCGAGGTCGGGGCCGTGCGTGTCGAGCGCCCGCAGCGCGGCCTCGACGAACTCCTTGCGCCGCGCGATCCGGTGCTTGCGCCAGCGGTCGCGGCGGGCGTCGCCGGTCGCCTCCTCGTCGCGCGAGGACGACCTGGACGGCTTGCCGGAGCGCTTGACACGTTCGATCACGGGGCTCATGCTACCAGAGGTAACTGTTACCTCAAGTTACATGTTGGAAGGGGTGTCGGCGATGACGCGGACGCTGAAGGAACCGGATCGCGAGAAGACCGCGAACCGCCTGCTCAAGTCGTCGGCGAACAAGTTCTACGACCCCGACGTCGACATCGACTGGGCGGCCCCGCTCGTCGAAGGCAAGCGGTTCATCCTCGACGAGCGCTCCTCGCTCTACGGCACCGAGCTCTGGGACAAGCTGACACCCGAGCAGCGCATCGAGCTGGGCAAGCACGAGGTCGCGAGCGTCGCCACCACGGGACTGTGGTTCGAGATCCTCCTGATGCAGATGCTGCTCAAGGAGGTCTACGAGCAGGACCCGACGTCCGCGCACGCGCAGTTCGCGCTCACCGAGATCGCCGACGAGTGCCGGCACTCGACGATGTTCGCGCGGATGGCGTCGCGGATCGGCTGCCCCGCCTACGGCCCGGTACCGTGGCTGCGGAAGCTGGCGAAGCTGATGCCGACGATCTCCTACGGCCCGGCGCGCTACGGCGCGATCCTGGTGGCCGAGGAGGTCCTGGACCGGCTGCAGCGCGAGCAGATGAACGACGACGGCGTCCAGCCGCTGGTCCGGATGGTCAACCGGATCCACGTGCTGGAGGAGGCGCGGCACGTCACCTTCGCCCGCGAAGAAGTCACGCGCGGCATGGCGAAGCTGTCGAAGGCCGAGATCGGCTACCAGCAGTTCGTCATCGCGCTCATCTCGTACTTCGTGACGCGGGCGTTCATCAACCCGAACGTCTACAAGGCGGTCGGCATCCGGCCGCGCGACGGCGTCGAGGCGGCGCTGAACAACCCGCACTGGCAGGGGACGATCGCCTGGGCCGGGGAGAAGATCATGCCGTTCCTGGAGGAGTCCGGCCTGGTCGGGCTGCCCGGGAAGTACTTCTGGCGCAAGTCCTTCCTGCTCCCGGCGGGCCGATGACGACCGCGTCGCGGCTGCGGGACCCGTCGATCGGGCACCGGTTCGTCGCGAGCGACGGCGCCGCGCTGCACCTTTCGACGTCCGGGCCGGCCGATTCGGCGGTGACGCTGGTGCTGGTGCACGGCTGGACGCAGGACCACCGGACGTGGGACTTCGTGCTGCCGCACCTCGACCCCGGCGTGCGCGTCCTGCGCTACGACCTGCGCGGCCACGGCGGTTCGGCGCACGCCCGGCGGGGCTCGGCGACGATCGCGCGGCTCGCCGACGACCTGGCCGAGATCATCGCCGATCGCGTCCCGGAGGGGCCGCTGGTGCTGGCCGGGCACTCGATGGGCGGCATGACGCTCATGGTGCTGGCCGAACGGCACCCTGCCCTCGTCCGGGAGCGGCTGGCGGGGGCGGCGTTCGTCGCGACGTCGTCCGGGGACATGGACCAGCTGACGCTCGGGTTCCCCGGCCTGGTCGGCCGCGGCGTGACGCGCTTCGAGCCGCGGGTGGCGCGCCTGCTCGCCCGGCTGAAGGCAGACACCCTGCGGCTGCGGCCGGGGATGGTCCGCTCGGGCGCCCGGCGGCTCGTCTTCGGTGACCGGCCGGGACGCGCGCAGGTGGACAGCGTCGTCGAGCAGCTGCTCAGCGCGCATCCGGCGAGCGCGGGGATGTTCCTGGACGCGATCGCGGCCCACCGCGGCGTCGGCGGGCTGGGCGCGCTGTGCGACGTGCCGTCGGTGGTGCTGGCGGGGGAGAAGGACCGGCTCTGCCCGCTCGCGCACGCGAAGGTGATCGCGGACGAGCTGCCGCACGCGGAGTTCGTCCGGTTCCCTGGCGCCGGGCACATGCTGCCGCAGGAGCGCCCGTTCGAGGTCGCCCGCAGGATCTCCGCGCTGGTCCGGGTGGCCGCCACCCGCTGACCGCGAAGCGGCACTTCCCTCGGGGGACGTGCCGCTTCGGCGGGTCAGGAGTCCTTGAGCGGGAAGCCGCCGCCGATGCCGCGCCACGCCAGGTTGGCCGTCAGCGCCACCGCTTCCTCGCGGCTCATCGACTGGTGGTGCTGCAGCCAGAACCGGGCGCTGACCTGGCTCATCCCGACCAGGCCCACGGCCAGCAGCCGCGCCTTGTCCTCGTCGAGGCCCGCGTCCGCCGTGATCGTCTCCGTGATCGCGTCCACGCTCGCCGACGTCGCGCGGTCGACCGCTTCCTGGACCGCCGGCTCGCCGCGCAGGTCGGACTCGAACACCATCCGGAACGCACCCGCGTCGTTGCTGACGAAGTCGAAGAACGCGCCGACCGTCGCCGGGACGCGCTGACGGTTCTCCGTCGTCGAGTCCAGTGCCGTCTGCACGCGCTTGACCAGCTCGTCGACGTGGCTCTCCAGCAGCGCGATGTAGAGATCGAGCTTGCCGGGGAAGTGCTGGTAGAGCACCGGCTTGCTGACACCGGCCACTTCGGCGATCTCGTCCATCGCGGCGGCGTGGTAGCCGTTCTCGGCGAAGACCCGCTGCGCCGCGGCGAGGAGCTGGGCCCGCCGTTCCGTCCGGGGCAGGCGCACCCCGCGCTGCTGCAGCCGCGTCATCTCCGTCATGCCCATCCTCCCGTCTTCACACCTTCGACGGGCGGGGTCGCCACCGCGTGAAGTCGTCCTGAAGATTACTCGCCGGTATGTATGCCTTGCCAAGTGTCGGGCATCCTGGGTTCGTGAACGCCGCCGTGACCACGCGGGTGCCCCTCACCCACGTGCCCCTGTCGACCAGGGGATTACCCGCACTGGAACCGATACTCCCGCCCTGGCCGGCGACTTTCGAAGAAGTCGGGACGGCTCGCCTGCACGTCCGCCGCACGCCGGGTCCGGACGGCGTGCCCGCGGTGTACGTCCACGGTCTCGGCGGTTCGTCGACGAACTGGACCGACCTGGCCGCGCTGCTCGCGCCGGTCGCCGGCGGCACCGCGCCCGACCTGCCCGGCTTCGGCTACTCGGAGCCCGAGGAAGGCTTCGACTTCAGCCTCCAGGCGCACGCCGAGGTCGTCGCGCGGCACATCGAGGACGTCGGCGCGCCGGTGCACCTGCTCGGCAACTCCATGGGCGGCGCCATCGCCCTGCTCATCGCCGAACGCCGCCCCGAGCTGGTCAAGACCCTGACGCTCATCTCGCCCGCGATGCCGGACCGCCGCCTCGACCCGCGACGGCTGTCGGACCCGCGGATGGCGCTGGCGTACCTGCCGCTGGTCGGCGCGCGGGTGCGGGCGCAGCTGGCCGCCCTCGGCCCGCGCGAACGCGCCGCGCAGGTGATCAAGCTGTGCTTCGCCGACCCGTCGCGGTTCCCGGCGAGCCGGCTGGACGAGCTGGCCGAGGAGCACGGCGCCCGTGCCGGGTTCGCCTGGGCCGGGCCGGCCATGGCGCGCAGCACGTTCGCGATCTTCCGGGCCTGGTCGACGCTCGGAAAAGCCTCCCTGTGGTCGTCGGCGCCGCGGGTGAAGGCGCCGACGCTGGTGGTCTGGGGCCGCGAGGACCGGGTCATCTCCGTGCGACGCGCCCTGCGGACGGCCCGGGTGATCCCGAAGGCCCGGCTGCTCGTCCTGCCGCGGACGGGTCACGTGGCGCAGATGGAGCGCCCGATCGTCGTGGCGAAGGCCGTGCTCGGCATGTGGGAGCACGTCGAAGCCGGGACCTGGTAGCCCGATCGGGTGCCGACAAATCCCCGGGTGGACCGCCAGTCGCTCATAACGGTCCGATGGCGCTGTGGCACCCTGGTGCGGTGGACCGGGTGAAGCACGACGCGCGAGGCGAAGATCGGCGGGCTCCCCACCGTGCCTCGGCCCGCCGCACCCCGGAGCCCGAAGACCCCCCGCGCAACGGCCAGTACCGCCCCGGCGGGCAGCCGGCCCAGCGCGTCGGCGAGGACCGCTACCGCCCGGGCGGACGGCGGACCAGCGCCGAGCCGCTGAGCGCCTCCTGGAAGCCGCACGTCGAGACCCCGCGCGAGAAGCCGGAGCCGCCGAAGGCCGGCCTCGCGAAGTTCACCAAGACCTACGGCTGGCGCGTCTACGCCCTGCCGATCCTCGTCGTGCTGACCGTGCTCGTCGTCTTCAACACCGCGAACAGCCCGGCCGAGCCGATCGCCGAGCAGGGGGCGCCGGCCGGCGTCGAGTCGGCGGGCGGGGACGCGGCCGGCGGCGCGATCGACGGCAACGGCGAGCAGGCCATCCCGGAGAACCCGGCCACGCCCGTCGACCTCAAGGTGCCGACCGCCGAGCTGCCCGACGGCGGCCCGTTCACGCAGGCGGGCGCCGGCAAGTGGCACGTGGTGCCGGGCAGCGGCCCGAAGGTCGGCAACGGGAAGCTGTACACGTACACGATCGAGGTCGAGGACGGCATCGACCCGGCGAGCTACGCCGGCGACGACGCCTTCGCCTCGGCCGTCCAGGGCACGCTGTCCGACCCGGCGAAGGGCTGGACCTGGGACGGCAAGATCGCGTTCCAGCGCGTGGACGCCAACTTCCCGAACCCGACGTTCCGGGTGAGCCTCACCACGCCGGAGACCACCCACCGGCCGGACGCCTGCGGGTTCCAGATCAAGTTCGAGGCCTCCTGCTACCGCAAGAGCCTCGGCCGCGTGCTGATCAACCTGGCCCGCTGGGTGCGCGGCGCGAAGGCGTACGGCGCCGACATGACCGGGTACCGGCAGTACGCCATCAACCACGAGGTCGGGCACGCCCTGGGCAACCAGCACGTCGGCTGCGGTGGCAACGACCAGCCCGCGCCGGTGATGATGCAGCAGTCGTTCGGCGTCAACGACGACTACGTCTCGATGCTCAACGACATCCCCGGCGGCGACAAGGGCAAGGTGGCCAAGGACGGCCGCATCTGCAAGACCAACTCCTGGCCCAACCCCACGCCGTAGTTCTCAGCATCTGGACCCGGGAAGGTCTATTTGCCTGCGCGCGTTGTGCATAGTGGGATGGACGCGATCCGCGCGAGATGGAGGACCCGATGTCAGCACTGCCGCCGCTCGTCGAGCCGGCTGCCGAGCTCACCAAGGAAGAGGTGGCCCGGTACAGCCGTCACCTGATCATCCCGGATGTCGGGGTGGCCGGGCAGAAGCGGCTGAAGAACGCGAAGGTCCTGGTGATCGGGGCCGGCGGCCTCGGCAGCCCCGCTCTGCTGTACCTGGCCGCGGCCGGCGTCGGCACGCTCGGTATCGTCGACTTCGACGTCGTCGACGAGTCGAACCTGCAGCGCCAGGTCATCCACGGCCAGTCCGACGTCGGCAAGCTCAAGGCCGCGTCCGCGCAGGAGTCGATCGCCGAGATCAACCCGCTGGTCAAGGTGTACCTGCACACCGACCGCCTGGATTCGTCGAACGCGCTCGAGATCTTCGAGCAGTACGACCTGATCGTCGACGGCACCGACAACTTCGCCACGCGCTACCTGGTGAACGACGCCGCGGTGCTGCTGGGCAAGCCGTACGTCTGGGGCTCGATCTTCCGGTTCGAGGGCCAGGTCAGCGTGTTCTGGGAGGACGCGCCGAACGGCAAGGGCCTCAACTACCGCGACCTCTACCCGGAGCCGCCGCCCCCGGGCATGGTCCCCTCCTGCGCCGAGGGTGGCGTGCTGGGCGTGTTGTGCGCGTCCATCGGCTCGATCATGGTGACCGAGGCGATCAAGCTCATCACCGGCATCGGCGAGACGCTGCTCGGGCGGCTCATCAGCTACGACGCGCTGGAGATGAAGTACCGCGAGGTCAAGATCCGCAAGGATCCGGAGACCCCGAAGATCACCGAGCTGATCGACTACGAGGCGTTCTGCGGCGTGGTGTCCGACGAGGCCGCCCAGGCCGCGACGGGCAACACGATCACGCCAGCCGAGCTCAAGGCCAAGTTCGACAGCGGCGAGAACTTCGCCCTGATCGACGTCCGCGAGCCGCACGAGTACGAGATCGTCAACATCAAGGGCGCGACGCTGATCCCGAAGGACCGGATCCTCTCGGGCGAGGCGCTGGCCGAGCTGCCGCAGGACAAGCCGATCGTCCTGCACTGCAAGTCGGGCGCGCGGTCCGCGGAGGCGCTCGCCGCGCTGCACGCGGCCGGGTTCAAGGACGCAACGCACCTCGGCGGCGGTGTGCTGGCCTGGGCCAAGCAGATCGACCCGAGCCTGCCGACCTACTGACAGTGGTTGCCCGTGAAGGCCGCCTCCGGCTTCGGAGGCGGCCTTCACGGCGTTTCGTCCGAGTCGCGCTCCGGCGCTAAAACACTGCGTGACCAGCGCGTCTTCTCGATCGTGGACCGCCCGGCCGGGTACCGTCACCAGTTGTGCGGACAACCCTCGAACGTCCTCCGGCGCACGTCTGCGCGGCCTTCGGCGGCCTCGACGACGGCAGTGAACCGATGCCGGATTCGACGGCGTGGCGCTGCGGCGACCTCGTGTTCAAGCCGGTCACGGACAAGGCCAGGACGCTGTGGACGGCCCGCGCCCTCGACTACATCCACGAGCCGGGCCTGCGCGTGGCGAAGCCGGTCCGCTCCAGCGACGGCCGCTGGATCGTCGGCGGCTGGACGGCGTCCCGCTTCGTGGCGGGCACGCCCGAGCACCGCGGCGACGCTTCGGTGCTGGCGGCGGTGAAGCTGCACCGCGCGACCATCGGCCTGCCCCGGCCGGACTTCATCGCCGGCCGTCGTGACATCGACGCCGTCGCCGACCGCGTCGCGTGGGAAGAGCTCGAGGTCCCCCTCGAAGAGACGAAGGGCGGCCGCTGGTTCGAGGTCCTCGCCGGCGCCCGCCGCCCGATCAAGCTGCCGCTGCAGGTGGCCCACGGCGAGCTGCTGGCCGGCCTGCTGTTCGACGGCGACGAGGCTCCCGGCCTCGTCGACTTCGTCCCGTACTACCGCCCGGGCGAGTACGGCGCGGCGATCGTCGCGGTGGACGCCCTGGCCTGGGGCGGCGCGAAGCGGGAGCTGCTCGAGCGGTGGGCCCACCTGCCGGAGTGGCCGCAGCTGCTGCTGCGCGCGATCCTGTTCCGGCTGGCGTCGAACGCGCTGAACCCGAGGTCCACCCGCGCGGCTCTCGACGGCCTTCGCGCGGCGGCTCGCGAAGTCAGCGGTGTGCTCTGAGCAGTGGCGCGGGTCACTCACCTCACCGCCGGGGGCGCGGGAAACCCGTCGCAATGTCAACTGCCTGAAACATTCGGTCGATTCCGAGTAACACGGCCTCCTTAGCGTCGGGTCATCCCGAACGCCGAGGAGGTGCCCGTGCCGCAGGTCGACACCCACTGCCCGTACTGCGCGCTGCAGTGCGGGATGCGCCTCGACGGCGTCCGCGTGACCCCGCGGGACTTCCCGGTGAACGCCGGCGGCCTGTGCCAGAAGGGCTGGACCGCCGGGGCGCTCCTCACCTCGCCGCGGCGGCTGACCACCCCGATGATCCGGGTCGACGGCGCGCTCGAGCCGGTCAGCTGGGACTTCGCCCTCGACTTCGTCGCGCGCAAGCTCGCCGAGCTGAAAGCACAGCACGGCCCCGACGCCGTCGCGGTCTTCGGCGGCGGCGGGCTGACCAACGAGAAGGCCTACCTGCTCGGCAAGTTCGCCCGGGTCGCGCTCGGCACGTCGCAGATCGACTACAACGGCCGGTTCTGCATGTCCTCGGCCGCCGCCGCGGGGATCAAGGCCTTCGGGGCCGACCGCGGGATGCCGTTCCCCGTCACGGATCTCAAGAACGCCGACGTCGTGCTGCTCGCCGGGGCGAACCCGGCCGAGACGATGCCGCCGTTCGTCCAGCACCTGCGCGGCGCCGACCTGATCGTCGTCGATCCGCGGCGCACCCCGACCGCCGAGTCGGCGGGCCTCCACCTCGCTCCCGCGCCGGGCACGGATCTCGCGCTGGCGCTGGGGATCCTGCACGCCGTCGTCGAAGGCGGTCACCTCGATCGATCCTATGTGGACGCACGCACGAACGAGTTCGGAGAAGCCTGGCGGATCGCGGCGACGTGGTGGCCGGAACGCGCCGAGCGCGTCACCGGCGTCCCGGCGGCCGACATGCGCCTCGCCGCCGCGAAGCTCGCCAATGCCCGCAACGCCTACCTCCTCACCGCCCGCGGCACCGAGCAGCACGCCACCGGGACCGCGAACGTCGGCGGCTGGATCAACCTCGCGCTCTCGCTGGGCCTGCCCGGCCGTGAAGGTTCCGGCTACGGCTGCCTCACCGGCCAGGGCAACGGTCAAGGCGGCCGCGAGCACGGTCAGAAGGCCGACCAGCTGCCCGGCTACCGCAAGCTCGACGACCCGGCCGCGCGCGAGTACGTCGCCGGTGTCTGGGGCGTCGACCCGGACAGCCTGCCCGGGCCCGGCCGCTCGGCCACCGAGCTGCTGGACGCGCTGGGCACCGACGAGGGCCCGAAGGCGCTGATGGTGTTCGGCAGCAACGTCGTCGTCTCGGCGCCGCGCTCGGGACGGGTCCAAGATCGACTGTCCGCGTTGGACTTCCTGGTCGTCGCCGACTTCGTGCTGTCGGAGACGGCCGCGCTGGCCGACGTCGTCCTCCCGGTCACGCAGTGGGCCGAGGAAGACGGCACGCTCACCAACCTGGAAGGCCGCGTCCTGTTGCGGCGCAAGGCCATCGACCCGCCGGTCGGCGTCCGGTCCGACTTGGACGTCCTCAACGGACTCGCGCTACGGCTGGGTAAGGCGGGCTTCCCCGCCGACCCCGAGACCGTGTTCGAAGAACTGCGGATCGCGTCCAAGGGTGGTGTCGCCGACTACTCCGGCGTGAGCTACGACCGGCTGCGCGACGGCGAGGCCCTGCACTGGCCGGTGCCCGCGGATGACCACCCCGGAACCCCGCGGATGTTCCTCGACGCGTTCGCTCACCCGGACGGTCGCGCGCGGTTCGTGCCGGTCGAGTACTCCGGTCCGGCCGAGCTGCCGGACGAGGAGTTCCCGCTGCAGGCCACCACCGGTCGCGTGCTGCAGCACTACCAGTCGGGCGCGCAGACGCGGCTGATCAAGGAACTCGACGATGTCGTCCCCGAAGCATTCGTCGAGGTTCACCCCGATACGGCCAAGCGGGCCGGGCTCGAGGAAGGCGATCCCGCGAGAATCCGGTCCCGGCGCGGCGAGACCGTGGCCAAGGTGCGGTTCGTTCAGTCGTTGAAGCCCGATCTCGTGTTCCTGCCGTTCCACTTCCCCGGTGAGCAGCGCGCGAACCTGTTCACCAACCCGGCGCTCGACCCGGTCAGCCGGATGCCGGAGTTCAAGGTGTGTGCCGTTTCCCTGTCTACTATGGATGGTGCCGCATGACGCCGCGTGAAGTCGTCATCGTCGGGTACGGCATGGCCGGCGCCCGGCTGGCCGACGAGATCCGCCGCCGTGACCCGATCGCCGAACGCGTCCGGCTGACCGTGCTGGGCGCCGAGAAGCACGCTGCCTACAACCGGGTG
This sequence comes from Amycolatopsis sp. NPDC005961, assembly GCF_040629235.1. Lineage (NCBI taxonomy): Bacteria > Bacillati > Actinomycetota > Actinomycetes > Pseudonocardiales > Pseudonocardiaceae > Amycolatopsis > Amycolatopsis sp. NPDC005961. Next base: position 234,520 of record NZ_JBEXVF010000005.1, read on the forward strand.
CTGCTGTCGGCCGTCGTCGCCGGCGGGATGAGCGCCGAGAGCGTCCGCCTGCACGACGACGAATGGGCCGCGCGCCACAACATCGACCTGCGGCTCGGGGTCGACGTCACCCGCATCGACCGCGACAAGCGCTGCGTGGAACTCGGCGACGGCGCATGCGTGGACTACGACGCGCTCGTGCTCGCCACCGGCGCCAACCCCTGGATCCCGCCGGTCGAAGGCCTCGAAGCCGGGCCGGGCGTGGTCGCCTTCCGCAGCCTCGACGACTGCGCCAGGATCCTCGACGCCGCCCGCTACGGTGCGCCGGTCGCGGTGCTCGGCGGCGGGCTGCTCGGCCTCGAAGCCGCCCGCGGCCTGGCCGGGCGCGGCAACCAGGTGACGGTGGTGCACCCGCTGGGGCACGTCATGGAACGCCAGCTCGACCCGGCCGCCGGGCACGTGCTGGCCCGGCAGCTCACCGGCATGGGCGTGACGTTCCGGTTCGGCGCCACCGCCGCCCGCTACCTGCCCGGGGACGGCCTCAAGCTCGACGACGGCACCCTCGTCCCGGCCGACCTGGTCGTGGTCGCCGCTGGTGTGCGTGCCGAGACGAGCCTGGCCGTGGCCGCCGGACTCGACGTCGAGGGCGCCATCGTCGTCGACGACGTCCTGCGCACCAGCGACGGCCGCATCCACGCCCTCGGCGACTGCGCCCGCCACCCCGGCGCGCCGGCCGGGCTGATCCAGCCCGCGTGGGAGCAGGCCGAGGTCCTGGCCGACGTCCTGACCGGCACCAACGCCGCCGCCCGCTACCGCGGCACCACAGCCGTCACCCGGCTGAAGGCCCGCGGCATCGACCTCGCCGCGCTGGGCGAGACGCAGCTCGACGCCGGCACCCCGGACGTCGAGGTGCTCACCTTCAACGACCCCACCGGCGGGCGCTACGGCAAGCTCGTCGTCCGCGAAAACCGCGTCACCGGCGCGATCCTGCTCGGCCTGCCCGACGCCGCCGCGTCGATCACGCAGTTCCACGACCGCGGCACACTGCTGCCCGACGACCGCCTCGCGGTCCTGCTGGGCCGGGCGCTGCCGACCGGAAGCGCCCCCGCGGCCAGCCCGGCCGACCTGCCCGCGGCCGCGGTGATCTGCCGCTGCAACAACGTCACCAAGAGCCGGCTGGTCGAGGCCTGGAAGGCCGGGGCCACCGACACCCCCGCACTGGCGCGGGCCACCCGGGCCACGACCGGCTGCGGCGGCTGCGCGGACGCCGTCGGCGGTATCGCGAACTGGCTCGCGGCGCAATGACCAACCCGACCCGTCGCAAGGAGAACACCGTGGTACACCAAGGAAAGCACTGGATCGAGCACTGGGAACCGGAGAACGAGGAGTTCTGGGAGTCCACGGGCAAGAAGGTCGCGCGCCGGAACCTCTGGTTCTCCGTGTTCGCCGAGCACATCGGCTTCTCCATCTGGACACTGTGGTCGGTCATCGTCCTGTTCATGGGCAAGGACTACGGGTTCTCGGCCGCCGACAAGTTCCTGCTCGTCTCGACGCCGACGCTGATCGGCGGCCTGATGCGGCTGCCCTACACCTTCGCCGTGGCGAAGTTCGGCGGTCGCAACTGGACGGTCGTCAGCGCGGCGCTGCTGCTGATCCCGACGATCCTGGCCGCGGTCGTGCTGCACCCCGGGACGTCGCTCGGCACGTTCCTGCTGGTCGCGGCGCTCGGCGGCGTCGGCGGCGGCAACTTCGCGTCGTCGATGACGAACATCAACACGTTCTACCCCGAGAAGCACAAGGGGTGGGCGCTCGGCCTCAACGCCGGCGGCGGCAACCTCGGCGTCGCGGCCATCCAGCTGGTTGGCCTGCTGGTGATCGGCACGGCGGGCGCGACCGCGCCGCGGATCGTGCTCTACGTCTACATCCCGCTGATCGTCGTCGCCGCGGTGTGCGCGTACTTCTACATGGACAACCTCGCCACGGTGAAGGGCGACACCAAGGCGATGCGCGAGGTCGTCAAGGACCCGCACACCTGGGTCATGTCGTTCCTCTACGTCGGCACGTTCGGCTCGTTCATCGGCTACAGCTTCGCCTTCGGCCTGGTGCTGCAGAACCAGTTCGGCCGCACCCCGCTGCAGGCGGCCGCGGTGACGTTCCTCGGCCCGCTGCTCGGCTCGCTCTCGCGGCCGGCGGGCGGCTGGCTGGCCGACCGGATCGGTGGCGGCAAGATCACCTTCTTCACCTTCGTGGGGATGGCGCTGTCCACCGTCGTGCTGATCCTCGCGTCGACGTCGAAGTCCCTGGCGCTGTTCACGGTCGCCTTCATCGTGCTGTTCGTGCTCACCGGCGTCGGCAACGGCTCGACGTACAAGATGATCCCGGCGATCTTCCGCGCGAAGGCGAAGGTGGCGATCGCGAACGGGGCCGAAGAGGCGGCCGAGCTGCTCAAGGCGCGGCGGCTGTCCGGCGCGCTGATCGGCCTGGCCGGCGCGATCGGCGCCGAAGGCGGCCTGTTCATCAACCTCGCGTTCCGGCAGTCGTTCGCCGACGCCAAGAGCGGGGTGCCCGCGTTCGTCGGGTTCCTCGTCTTCTACGGGCTGTGCTTCGCCGTCACCTGGGCGGTTTACCTGCGCAAGCCCGCCGAACAGCCCACGAGTGAGCGCGGTCTGGCGCTCGCGGGAGCGGAGGTCTGAGATGCCCACCCTGGTCGTCGCCGGACACGGCATGGTCGCTCACCGGCTCGTGGAGGCGGTGCGCGCGGAAGACCCCTCCGGCACTTGGCACATCGTCGTTCTGTCCGAGGAGCCGCGTCCGGCGTACGACCGGGTGGCACTCACGTCCTATGTGGACAGCTGGGACCCGGCGTCGCTGGCGCTGCCCGGTTCGGACTACGCGGACGACTCCCTTGTGGATCTCCGCCTGGGCGAGCTGGTCGTGTCGGTGGACCGTGCTTCGAAGACAGTCACCACGGCCTCCGGCGACGTCGTTTCCTACGACGCGTTGGTGCTGGCCACCGGCTCGCGGCCGTTCGTGCCGCCGGTGCCCGGGCACGACCTGCCCGGCTGCTTCGTCTACCGGACCATCGAGGACCTCGACGCGATCCGCGCGGCGGCCGTCGGGAAGCCGGGACGCGGGCGGCGCTCGGCCGTCGTCATCGGCGGTGGCCTGCTCGGCCTGGAGGCCGCGAAGGCGTTGCGGGACATGGGACTCTCGCCGCACGTCGTCGAGATGGCGCCGCGGCTGATGCCCCTGCAGGTCGACGAAGGCGGCGGGTCGCTGCTGCGCCGGCTCATCAGCGGGCTGGACGTCACCGTCCACACGGGAACGTCGACCGACGCCATCGAGGCCGACGGTTCGCGGCTGGTGGCCAAGCTGGGCAACGGCACCGAGCTGGACGTCGACCTCGTCGTGTTCTCCGCCGGTGTCCGGCCGCGCGACGACCTCGCCCGCCAGTCCGGTTTGGACGTCGGACCGCGCGGTGGGGTGCTCACGGATTCCTCCTGCCGCACCAGCGACCCGGCGGTGTTCGCGATCGGTGAGTGCGCGGCCGTCGACGGCCGCGTCTACGGCATCGTGGCGCCCGGCTACGCGATGGCCGAGATCGTCGCCGCCCAGCTCACCGGCGGGTCCGGCGAGTTCCTGGAGCCGGACACGTCCACGAAGCTGAAGCTGATGGGCGTCGACGTGGCGTCGTTCGGCGACGCGCACGCGAAGACCGAAGGCGCGTTGGAAGTCGCCGTCAACGACGCGGTCGCCGGCACCTACAAGAAGCTCGTGGTCACCGACGACGGCAAGACGCTCCTCGGTGGTGTGCTCGTCGGCGACGCCACCGAGTACAACACGCTGCGGGCACTCGTCGGCCGTCCGCTGCCCGCCGAGCCGGGCGCGATCCTCGCCCCGGCCGGCGGGGGCGCCGCGGTCGGCGTCGACGCGCTGCCGGACGCGGCGCAGATCTGCTCGTGCAACGCCGTCTCCAAGGGCGCGATCACGCGGGCGATCCACGAAGACGGCTGCGACACCGTCCCGAAGCTCAAGGCGTGCACTCGCGCCGGCACCGCGTGCGGCTCGTGCGTCCCGCTGCTCGGCAAGCTGCTGACGGCGTGCGGCGTCGAGCAGTCGAAGGCCGTGTGCGAGCACTTCCCGCAGTCGCGCGCGGAGCTGTTCGAGATCGTCCAGGCCACCCGGATCACGACGTTCAGCGAGCTGATCGGCCGGTACGGCGCGGGCAGCGGCTGCGCGGTCTGCAAGCCGGCGGTGGCGTCCATCCTGGCCACCCTCGGCAACGGCCACGTGCTCGGCGGCGAGCAGATGACGTTGCAGGACACCAACGACCGGTACCTGGCGAACCTGCAGCGCAACGGCACGTACTCGGTCGTCCCGCGGATCCCCGGTGGCGAGATCACGCCGGAGAAGCTGATCGTCATCGGTCAGGTGGCCCAGGACTTCGGGCTGTACACGAAGATCACCGGCGGCCAGCGGATCGACCTGTTCGGGGCCACCGTGGACCAGCTGCCGCTGATCTGGCGCCGGCTGGTGGACGCGGGCTTCGAGTCCGGGCACGCCTACGGCAAGGCGCTGCGCACGGTCAAGTCGTGCGTCGGGTCGACGTGGTGCCGCTACGGCGTCCAGGACAGCGTCGGGCTGGCGATCGAGCTGGAGCTGCGCTACCGCGGGCTGCGGTCGCCGCACAAGCTGAAGTCGGCGGTTTCGGGGTGCGCGCGGGAATGCGCGGAGGCCCGGAGCAAGGACTTCGGCATCATCGCCACCGAGAACGGCTGGAACCTCTACGTCGGCGGCAACGGCGGCACGACCCCGCGCCACGCCGAGCTGCTCTTGTCCGATGTGGACACCGAGACGCTGATCCGGACCATCGACCGGTTCCTCATGTTCTACGTGCGCACCGCCGACCGACTGCAGCGGACGGCGCCGTGGATCGAGGAGCTGGACGGCGGTCTCGACCACCTGCGCGCGGTGATCGTCGACGACTCGCTCGGCATCTGCGAAGACCTCGACGCGGCGATGGCCAAGCACGTCGACAACTACGCCGACGAGTGGAAGGGCGTCCTCGAAGACCCGGAGAAGCTGGCCCGGTTCTCGTCCTTCGTCAACGCGCCCGGCACGCCCGACCCGGCGATCTCGTTCCGTTCGGAGCGGGAGCAGAAAGTGCCCGTGATGCTGGGAGTCCCGCGCTTTTCGAACAGCGAGGTGCGCCGATGACGACGTCGATCGAACGGACCTGGACGGCGGTGTGCGCCGCCGAAGCGGTGCCGGAGTACGCGGGGGTGGCCGCGCTGTTCGACGGCGGCGTCCAGGTGGCGATCTTCCACCTGCCCGGCGCGCGGTGGTACGCACTGTCCAACTGGGACCCGTGCAGCGGCGCGGCGGTGCTTTCGCGCGGCATCGTCGGTGACGCGGGCGGGGTCCCGGTGGTCGCCTCGCCCGTCTACAAGGAACGGTTCGCGCTCGACAGTGGACAGTGCCTGGACGCCGAGGGTGTGACGGTTCCGGTGTACGAGGTGCGCGTGCGAGAGGGCGTGGTCGAAGTGGAGAGCCCGTGATCCTGCCGCTGACCGGGTTCGTGGTCGGCATCACCGCGGCGCGCCGAGCGGACGAGCTCGG